>CAYOJY010000032.1:0-10032 GCA_964404455.1 uncultured Muribaculaceae bacterium
ATTTAATGGGGTTCTTATTTCATGAGACATACTAGATAAAAAATCACTTTTAGCTCGATTAGCTTTTTCAGCTTCTGTTCTTGCCAATTCCATTTCGGTAAGTAACTTTATATCCGGGTTTTCGATTGTATGATACATAACTAAATTAATAAATGACATTAAAAATGAAGTGAAAATTAAATATGGATTAATAGTCCTGATTAATAAAGCGCCAATTATAAGTAATATAAATATATATACTGGGAAATATTTTCGATTATTAAAATTTTTGATATTAGAAATTATAATTAATAAAATCAAAATAATATAACTGGCTATGCAAAAGAACAAAATATTTGTAGCCAGTCCATAAGTATTCATGTTATCACCATTATTAATGCCATACACCGGTAATACCATAATTAAGATACTTATAATAATATTTATAATTAAAGATATTTTAGTTACTAATTTTTTATTGTTTTCATTTTTTAAAGTAATCCATATTATGTAAATAAAAAGGCACCATGTCCAAAATAAAAGTAAAATATAATCAATTCGATTGATAAAAAATACTAAATTATTTGTTTGATTTTTATAAATAGTATATAAAGCAAAAAAGAGAAAACTCATTAAAATAGATTCAATTAAATTTATAATTAATTGAATGGCAAAAATTTTTGTTTCAACATTTTTAATTCTTTTTTTATTAAAAAATAATATATTTAATAAAACTGCAATTAAAGCCGCAATGAAGGGTAATGTTAGGTTGTGCATAATTATAACCTTACTTTCATGTTTATTATAACTTTTTTAAAAATTATTTTCAACTTTAATTTCATAAAAAAAGCTTTAATTTTTTTAAAAGCTTTTTATTTTCTAATCAACAGACGCGAATAATCAATACACTCATTAAAAATTTGATGATTTTGCATAATTAATTTTATGCCACCAAATACTTGAACAGTTTCTTTATGAATTATACTTTCATCAGTGGTGCGATTAATAAACCTATCAATTTCTTCGTAAGCACTGGATGGACCTTTTTTCCCTTGTTCTTTAGTAATTTCAAGATAAAAATTAATATATTCCTCTTCATCTTTTTTCACTTGTTCCCAGGTTCGAGGATATGCCCTATCTAATGATCTATTAATTTCTCCAGATAGTTTATCCATTCTCCTAGTTAATTCATTTAAGCATTCAATAAGTCTTAGATTATAATTTTTTATTACAGCACATCTTTTCAAATAATTCATTATTGGCGTAATATCAAAATTTTTGTTCATTTCCAATTTGGCAACAAAATCTTCTATAATAGGATGAGTTTTTAAGAATTCAATTAATTCTTGTTCTAAGTCTAAATTAATATTATTTAACTGAAAATGATTAAAATTAATATATTTCTCCAAATCAGTCTTTGTAAGAATATCATTATACGTGATTTTATCTAATTTTTGATGCATACCGGCTAAATCATTATCCTCACTAGGCCTAAATAATTTTTGTTCTTTATAATCTTCATATTTAAAGTAATTTATATCGCCAATTATATTTTCTCCGCGTTCATCCCATAGTACCCTTATTTCATTACCAACAGGTACGATGTAAGAACTGGCATTTAAAGCAATTTTGATTATTCCTAAAGATAATTGAAGATTTTCTCTTCCATAAACATTTGGCACTCCTTCAGGTGTTAGTAAAAGTGAATGATATTTTTCAAACCTGGAGCCACTAAGTAATAAATTAGTGCAAATTTCAATCATTAATTTTCTATCTACTGGATCAAGTCTATCAAAAAAATAAATACCATTTATTCCTAGTAAAAATTCATTAATTGTACAATAAAATACTCTTTCATCGCCTGTAATAATATAAACATGAGGCAAAGCATGAGCAACATACCTTGGTGTATCAAATACCCCACGATGAGATGGAGCATATATTACTGGGTGATCAGTTGTTATTTTTTTTACATCTTCCGGTTTTGTATTTCCAAAAAGAACTCCACCACTTTTGGGATATACAATTCTAACCGCTTTTTTATAGCATGGTGCGATCATATCTTTTATAGTATTTTTAAAATTAGATGGATCAGCTATGCCATTTTTTCTTAAATTTTCTTTTCTTTCGGCCATTTTTTGCATTGCACGGTCTAATCTTTTTTTATCAGTCATTTCCAATTCCCCCTTTGAATTGGATTATATTATAGCATATTTATACAAAAAGTAAATAAATTTCCCTAAAAATGTTTTTATTCGATCGAAAAAGTAAATAACGATATTAATCTTTTAATAGCTATTTCTTTTTCTAAAATTAGTTTTTTTGTTTGTTTTATAATCTTTTTTATAATCTTTTTTATAATCTTTAAAGTTACTCTTATTATAATTTTTTTTCTTCCCATTATTTTGTTTTTTTACAGAAACAGGAGGTTCACCAGTCAAAGATATTTGATTAATATTGGTTTTTTTAGATAAATTTTCAATTAGTACTGACGCTAATTTTTCCGACCCAAATTGATTAATTAATTCAATGGCAAAATCTTTTGTTGAAGTAACATCGATATCACTTAATTTTTGAATAATCGATTCTGTTATTCCTTTATTTCTAACCAAGTTTACATCCATAGCTGTTGGAATACTTTTTTCAGATATTACTGTATTCATTTTATTTTCAATTTTTCTTATGTGATTAATTTCATTATCTTTAATAAAAGTATAAGATATTCCGTGTCTTTTAGCACGACCGGTTCTTCCTATTCTGTGAACATAAAAATCCACTTCTTGTGGTAAATCAAAATTATAAACATGGGTAATGTTACTAATATCTAATCCTCGAGCAGCTACATCCGTTGCAACTAAAATATTAATTTTATTTTCTCTAAAAGTTTTCATAACATTATTTCTCTGTTGTTGAGATAAATCTCCGTGGATTCCTAATGATTTGTAACCACATTTGTTTAAAGCTTCATTTAATTCATCAACACGTCTTTTAGTTCTTCCAAATATAATTGCCGATTTAAAAGAATTTATATCTAATAATTTAGTTAAAGTTGTAAATTTTTGTTTTTCTTTCATTAATATGTAATATTGTTCAATATTTAAAGAATTTGTTTCTTTATTTTTAACACTTATAAAAGAATAATCATCCATAATTATTTTACTTAAAGTTAATATTTGTTTGGAAATAGTAGCACTAAAGCATAAAGTTTGTTTTTCAACAGGTATTTGTTTATTAATAATCTTAATATCCTCTATGAAACCTTCTTTTAACATTTCATCTACTTCATCTAATACAAAATATTTTACATGTTTTAAATCAAGATTTTTATTTCGTAAATGATCATTAATTCTGCCTAATGTTCCAACCACAATAGCGGGTTTTTTATTTAATTCCTTTGCTTGATCTCTAATAGACATTCCCCCAACTAAAGTTGCATAAGTTGGTTTTACAAATTTACCTAATTTATCAATTTCAGTTACAATTTGCATCGCTAACTCTCTCGTTGGTGTAACTATTAAACATTCTATATTCTTTGTTCCAAAATCAATATTGTTTAATAATGGTATCACAAATGCTGCTGTTTTTCCTGTGCCAGTTTCAGCTTCACCAATAATATTTTTTCCAATAAGTATTGCTGGTATAGCTTTCTCTTGTATTGGCATCATTTCATCAAATCCAAGATAATCTAATCCTTTTTTTATTTTTTCATTTATTTTTAATTCTGCAAATTTCATTTTTTCCTCTTTTCATAAAAAAGAGACGCCTTCTAAATCAAAGCATCCCTTAATTAAAAACTATATAGAATATTAACACAAATATATAGCTTAGTCAATTGTAAATAATCTAAAAATTAGAACTGTGAATTGCTAAAGTAAATTATTGGCACTTTATTTATTAATTATCGTAAATAAGTGAATTATTTGGATAAATCATTTATTATTTTAAGATAATTTTCATCTGTTAAATAATCATTTTTTCCCATATATTCTTCACAATCTTTTTGAGCTTGCAAAAGTATTTTTAAATCTCTTTTTATATCAGCAATTTTAAAAAACATATCCCCACTTTGCCTTATTCCGAAAAGATCCCCTTCTTTTCTCTGAAAAAAGTCTTTTTCAGTAATATAAAATCCATCACTACTTTCTTCCATTACTTTTAAGCGTTCATTATCATGATTACTAATTAAATAACAAAAAGCATCACTATTACCGCGACCTATTCTTCCTCTTAATTGATGTAAAGTTGCCAAACCAAATCTTTCAGCATTAAATATAATCATCATGCTGGCATTGGGAATATCTATTCCAACTTCGATAACTGTCGTTGAAATTAATATTTGAATTTCATTAACAGCAAAATCATGCATAATAGCTTCTTTTTCATTTTGTTTCATTGCACCATGAATTATTTCAATTTTATAGTTTTTGAATACTTTTAAAAAGTTTTCTTTTAATTTTGTAACACTATTTAATTCACTTTCTTCGTTTTCAATTAAAGGAGCTACTACAAATATTTGATGATTTTTTTTAACTTCTTCTAAAACATGTTTTAAAACATCTTTTATTTCATCCTCTTTTTTTATTTGGGTAATTACTTCTTTTCTTCCTAAAGGTTTAGTTTTAATGATAGATATATCTGTATCCCGATAAATTACCAAAGCATAAGTTCTAGGAATCGGGGTGGCCGATAAATATAATACATCGGGATTTATTCCTTTATTTTCTAAACTTTTTCTTTGATTAACGCCAAAACGATGCTGTTCATCAGTAATAATCAAGCCTAAATTTTGAAAAATGATATCTTCACTGATTAAAGCATGGGTGCCAATTAATAAATCAATTTCACCGTTAATGAGTCTTTCTTTAATACTATTTTTTTCTTTTTTATTCATTTTGCCGGTTATTAATTCGATATTTAATTCCGCAAGAATTTTTTTTAAATTAGAATAATGTTGAGAAGCAAGAATTTCTGTTGGAGCCATATAAGCTGATTGATAGCCGGCTAAAAAATTTAAATATATCCCATAAATAGCTACGAGGGTTTTACCGCTACCGACATCTCCCATTATAAGACGATTCATCCTTTTTTTACTAAGCATATCATTTTTGATATCTGCAAATGCCAATAATTGATCCTTCGTTGGAATAAATCCCAAGTTATTAGCAAACTGTTTTTCTTTATTTAAATCGATAATCTTTGCTTTACCAATATCTTTATCATTGATTATTTTTAAATAATTTACTTTAAACATAAAAACAAAAAATTCTTCATAAATTAATTTTAATTTGGCCATTTTTATATCTTCAATACTTGCTGGTAAATGAATTTTTTTTAAGGCTTCCATTTTAGATAAAAATTTATATTTTTGATTAATATAATTTGGCACTAAATCTAATACTGGATAATTTAATTCCAATCCCGCCCAAATGATTTTAGATAATACATTTTGCTTTAACCCAGCAATTAAATGATAAATAGGTTCAATTCTATTATTTTCAATATTAAATATAATATTGGAAGCAATAAAAGTATTTTTTAAATGATCATATTTACCATGTAAAACAATTTCTTTATTTATTTTTAAATTATTTTTTAAAAATGAACGATTAAAAATAGTAACATTAAAATTAATATGATTAGAAGTGGCAATAAAAGATAATTTATTAAAGTTTTTTTTAATAAATGCGACTTTAGGTATCGTTAAAATTTTTGATTTAATATAAATTGTATCAGTGCTGGTTTGGTTATTTAGATTGAAAAACTTAATAATATTATAACGATATGGATAATAATTTAATAAATCTTCCAAAGAAAATATATTGGTTTTTTTCAATAAATTTAAGGTTTTATCACCAACACCTTTTAATATTTTTAATTCCATTTTATCTCCTGGTTGTATTATAACAAAATTTGTTCGAAAAGTATTGACAAAAGAATCAAAATCGATTAGGATAGTATTCACCAATTCACTTAAGAAGGCGAATTGGTACTAGTATCACACTAGTCAACCCCTTTTTATTCTTTGAAGTTACCTACTTGGGTAACTTCTCTTTTTTTGTTAATAAATAAAAATAAGTCTTTCGACTCATTTTTGAGAAAAATTCTTATAATAATTATAACGTTTTTCAGCATCATTTTTTTGTTGATTAAATAATTCCAAAGCTTTTTCTTCATCTTTTATTAAAAGTGCTTTAAATCTTGTTTCATTATTTAGATAATCTAAATATTTATCAAAATTAGGTTCTAAAGAATCCACTATTAGCTCTTTTTGGTTATATCGCATTAATAATAAATACCCTGATTCAATTGCTAATTTTTGAGAAGCAAGAGAACAGGTTAGACCATTTTTTATTCCATGTTCAATGCATGGTGAATAAGCAATTATTAATGCCGGGCCATTATGCTCTTGGGCTTCTTTAAATACTTTTAAAGTATGCATCATATTAGCCCCCAAGGAAATGCTGGCAACATAGCAATTTGGTATAGCCATCGCTAATTTAAATAAATCTTTTTTATTTGTCTTTTTACCCATATTAGCAAATTCAGCCACAGCCCCTAATTTAGTTGATTTACTGGCTTGACCTCCGGTATTGGAATAAACTTCGGTATCTAATACTAAAAACTTTATATTTTCTGATGTATGAAGCACATGATCTAAACCACCATAGCCAATATCATAAGCCCAACCATCACCACCTATTCCCCAAATAGTTCGCGTTGGAACATCTTCGATTAAATCTTTTAGTTCATTAGGGATTACTTTATCTTTTAATTCTTCTTTAATTTTTAAAGTTATCTCGCCATTTTCAAAATTATTTAATAAATCTTCAAAAATATTTTTAACTTCAGTATCAACCGAATTAATTGATTCCATTATTATCGACTTAATTCTTTCTCTTCTTTCTTTATATGAAATATGCATTCCCAAAGCAAATTCAGCATTATCTTCGAATAATGAATTAGCCCAAGGTATTAAATATGGGGTGGATGGCATACTTCCCCCGTAAATACTTGAACAGCCTGTAGCATTAGCTATTAATATATTCTTTCCATATAATTGAGTTAATAATTTAATGTAAGCAGTTTCACCACATCCAGCGCATGCTCCGCTAAATTCAAATAGCGGTTTTTGGAATTGGCTACCTTTAATGGTAAATTTATTAACTAATTCAGGATTTTCATGATTTTCAAATTCATTTTTAACATCTTCCCGGTTTTCATTTTTAACTAATTTTAAGGCTTTATCCCCCATTTTGCCTGGACAAACTTCTACACATAATCCACAGCTTGTGCAATCAGCAGCACTTATTTTAATAGCATAGCTATATTCATCATTCCCTAAAAGAGGAATTCCTTCGCCATCTTTTTTTACAATTGGTCTGATTACCGCATGAGGACAAACAAAACTACATTGAGCACATTGAATACAATTTTCTGGTATCCATTCAGGAACCATATTAGCAGTATTCCTTTTTTCTTCTTTAGATAAACCATTTTTGATCGCACCATCTTTAAAAGGCAGTACATCACTTACTTTTAGAGTATAACCTTTTCGATTTCTAATTATTTCAAAAATACTAGTTTCTTCTGATATTTCGGGTCCAACAGATTCTGAAGTTATTTCCAATTGATAAAATGAATTTTTTGATTCATGGATGGCTTTAATGTTATTTTCAATAATAGCTTCACCTTTAGTTTTAAATTCTTCTTGCAATACCTCAATTATTTCATTACTGTAGCCTTTTTTAATTAGAAGCAAAATTACATTTTCCATTATTTTACTAATTTTTCCTGGAATACCTGAATCTTTAGCAATTCCATCCGCATCAATATAATAAACTTTAATATTTTTTTCCATTAAATATTTAAGTACATTACTGGGTAAACTTTTTAACAAATTATCACCTTTTAAATATGTGTTAATTAATAAAATACCATTATTTTCTAACTCATTAATTATATTATATTTTTGAAAGTATTCTAATTTTGTTACCGCAATTAATTTATTTTCAGTTACATAGTAAGGTTTATTAATAGGTTTTTCAGATATTCTTAAGTTAGATACAGTTACTCCACCACTTTTTTTGGAATCATATTCAAAATATCCTTGAACGTATAAACCTTCCTTGTGATGAATTAAGTTTATTAAATCTTTGCTGGCACTAACCATTCCATCTGATCCAAATCCATAAATTTTAATGTTATTGGTGTTTTCCACAATTTTATAAGGTACTTTTTCTAAACTTAAATGGGTTATATCATCCGTTATTCCAATCGTAAAATTATTTTTTGCTTCAGTTTTAAGCATATGATAAACATCATTAATATCACTTGGTGTAGTATTTTTACTACTTAATCCATAACGGCCTCCAACAATTTGAATTCCTTTATCTTGTAAAGCGGCAATAACATCTAAATATAATGGTTCGCCAATCGAACCAGCTTCTTTTGTTCTTTCTAAAACCGCAATATTTTTAACACTTTCAGGTAAAACATTTAATAAATATTTTAAACTAAAAGGACGATATAAATGAACTTCAATTAATCCGATTTTTTCATCAGAATTGTTTATAACTTCTTTAATGGTATCACAAACACTTCCCATTGCTATAATAATATTTTCGGCATCATTTTGACCATAATAATTAAACGGTTTATAATCAGTTTTCATAACTTGATTAATTTTTTGCATATATTCATTTACAATATCAGGCATTTTTAAATAATCTGTATTTCTAGACTCCATCACTTGAAAATAAATGTCTTCATTTTGAGCCATCCCGTATTGTTTTTTTGAATTTAAATTTAAAACTCTATTTTTATATTCTTTGATTTTGGCATAATTGATTAATTTTAAAACTTCTCTTTCATCTAATTCTTCTATTGTATTTATTTCATGGCTAGTTCGAAAGCCATCAAAGAAATGGATAAAAGGTAAGCTTCCTTCAATAGCCGATAAATGCGCTACTGCTGCCAGATTTTGAGCATCAAAAACATTTGTTGAAGATAAAATACAAAAACCAGTTGACCTAGCGGCATATACATCTTGATGATCACCAAATATTGATAAACTATGAGTAGCGATACTTCTGGCCGCAACGTGAATTACGCCTGGAAGCATTTCTCCAGCCATTTTATACATATTAGGTAACATCAACAGTAAACCTTGACTTGAAGTAAAGGTCGTTGCTAATGAACCTGTTAATAAAGCTCCATGCATGGTTGCGACTGCCCCTGCTTCTGATTGCATTTCAATAACTTTTGGTTTAGCATGATATAAATTATAATTTGCTCCTTCTGTTAAATAATCAATGTTTGATGACATTGGACTTGAAGGTGTAATCGGATAAATACTACATATTTCTGTAAATAAATAAGCTATTTTACTACACGCTAAATTTCCATCAACTATTTTTTTCATTTTTATCAATCTCCTAATTAAAATTATATCACCAATAATTACTCCATACAAATTTCTTTTTAAAAATTTTAATTTGATATGTGAAATAATATCTAAATTGTAATTAACAATAAAATTTATCATTAGCCTAAAAAGGCGTGTTTGAATTTGTCAGCGTCTTTATTAAATATTATTTTTTCTAATTATAAAATGGTTTACTACATTTTAAATGTTAAAATCCATAAGTTTTTATTTATCTTAACAAAACTTATGGATTTTTTTATCACTGCATGAACTTTTTTACTTTTTTTGCCCATTTTTTAAACTATTTCAAAACTGCCTTATTCAGTTATCACATATGGATTATTCCATGTCCCCAAACCTGTTGACAAAGAGATATCAGATGACAGAGAAACTACCACCCGCGCCCCAAGAGCATTACGGACGCCATAAGTGCTCAGACTACCTGAAGAATAAACATGCAACTCATAAGCATTACTACTAACGAAATTAGACGGCGAGCCTAACCAGTACGCACTATTTGTATACAAATAGTTCGCACTGGTAGCTGTGCCGGCTATTAAGCCGGCAATTGAGGCTTCGTCTGCAGTTAATAAACCAACCTTTTCTTGTGATTTTCCATTTCCTTTAGT
>CAYOJY010000033.1:0-9661 GCA_964404455.1 uncultured Muribaculaceae bacterium
TGGAATAACCCTTATATTATAAAATAATTTAATACGAAGTTATACGCCCAGTCGTCAATCTGAATAATTGCGACGACACCCTTGTCGTCGCAGTCCAAAAATCAAAATTAGAGAAAGAGGGTCGAAAAACCCTTCTCCTCAACCAATTTATTGGTTGAGTTTTTTCTAATAGCAAATATTAAAGGGGCTCTTTTCTTATTCCCATTATTATCAACTAAATTTTTAATAATCTCATCTTTTTCTTTTTCATTCATTCTAAAATTTGCCTTTCTCATTTAAGTCACCTCAGTGACATATTATATAATATACTTAAGACATTATCACAAGTTAGGCACAGATCAATAAAAAAATAAAAGAAATTTTTATTGTATTTAGTAATATGATTTGTTATAATATTAGCGAGTAATGAATTACTCCTTGCTTCAAGCAATGTGAAGCCAAAGACCAAGAGGAGGTGGAAAAAAGATGACTAAATATGAAATTATGTTTATTGTTAAAACAACAATGGAAGATGACGCAATTAAAAAGGTTGCGGAGGAAACAAAAAAGTTAATTAACATAGATCAATCAAAGGTTATCGAATTTAAAGAATTAGGAAAGAAAAAATTAGCTTATCCGATTAAAAAAGAACTAAATGGAGCTTATTATTTAATGATTGTAGAAGCATCAAATGAAGTTCTAAAAGAATTCGATCGAAAATGTTTAATTAACGAAAATATATTAAGACATTTAATTCTTAATATAGAAGGAGAATAAAAAATGAATAAAGTTATTTTAGCGGGTAGATTAACAAGAGATCCAGAAAGCAGATTGGGCTCAAATGGTTTGGAAATTTCTAGATTTTCTCTAGCAGTTCAAGGAGATTATGTTTCTAAAACAACTGGAGAACGCGAAGTTGAATTTATCAATTGTGTTGCTTTTGCGGGCATAGCATCAACTCTTAATCGTTATGCCAAAAAAGGAACATTTATTAATACAATAGGAAGACTTCGTAATAGTAATTATGAAGCTAAAGATGGAACAAAAAGATACGCAACAGATGTTATTATTGATTCATTTGAATTTGTGGGATCAAAACCAGCAAATGATGGAAAAAATAATAATGCCGCTTATGATATGCCAGATTTTGATGCTCCAGCACCTTCAGTTGAAACAACAGATGTCTCTAGCGATCCGTATAAAGATTTTGGTGATGAAATAACCTTATCTAGTGATGATTTACCATTTTAAGTAAAGGAGGAAAACAAAAACATGGCAGAATTTTATCGTAAGAAAAAAAGAATATGTCAAATGTGTGCAGGCAAAAGTGTAGATTATAAAGATGTTATAATTGTAAATAAATATATAAATGAAAAAGGTAAAATATTACCTAGAAGAATGACCGGTGCTTGCGCTAAACATCAAAGACATATTGCAAGTCAAATTAAACATGCAAGGTTTATGGCTTTAATAGCATTTGTAAAATAGTACAAAAATGTACTGTTTTTAATTTGATAAAAACTATAAAAATATTAATAGACATGATATAATAATCATGTTAGGAAAGTGATAATATGAATTTTTGTGAATTAAATGAAAAAGAATATGAAGATTTCATTTTATTACAAAAATGTGGTAATTTTTCTCAAAGCGAATTAGTAAAAAAAACGCGAGAAGCTAATGGAAATAAGGTAAAACTTTATGGTTTAAAAGAAAATAATAAAGTAGTGGCAGCCGGTCTTTTTGTAAAATTAGCAATGCCTTTTGGATTTTATCAATATTATAGTCCAAGTGGTTTTGTAATGAACTTTAATAATACCAATTTATTGGAATTTTATACTAAAAGTTTAAAAACAGAATTGAAAAAAGATAAGAAATGTATTAACTTTAGAATCGATCCTTATTTAACATTAAATAGATATGAAAATGAACAAGTATTTTTAATTAAAGAAAATAAAGAAGTAATAAACAATTTAATTAAAATTGGCTATATTCATAATGGTTTTACTATTGGTCAAGGAAAAGATAATAGGGTCAGGTGGCAGTATATCATTGATTTAGAGGGAAAAAATTATGAAGACCATATTATAAGTTATAATTCAACTACCAAAAGATATATAAAAATGGCTAAGAAAATCGGCACAATAGTTAGAGAAGGAAATTATGAGGATTTAGATATTTTTTGTGATATATTAATGCATACTGCTAAAAGACAAAATTTTCAACAAAAAAATGCTGATTATTTTAAAAATCTTTATAAAAACTTTAAAAATGCTGATAAAACTAAGATTTTAATAAGTGAACTAAATTTAATTGCGTACAAAGAAACTTTAGAAAAAGACAAAATTAAAATTATTCAAAATTTAGAAAAAAATAAAAATTCCGATAAAATAAAACTTATTAATGAATTAGAGACAAATCTAAAAAGTGTAAATAGTAAGTTGGATATGACTAGTGATTTAATAAAAAAATATGGAGATAAATGCACAACTTCAGCATCTATATTTATATTTTATAATAACGAGTGTTCCTATTTTCATGGAGGAGGTTATGCTGATTTATTATCATTTCATGGCCAATATTTATTACAAGATGAGGCAATCAATATTTCTTTTAAAAAAGGAATGAAAAGATACAATTTCATGGGGATATCGGGAGATTTTAAAAATGACGGATTATATCATTTTAAACGTGGATATAATGGTGAAGCTATAGAGTTGATTGGCCAATTTGATTATCCTATAAATAAAGGATTATATACAATATTAAATTTGCTGAAAAAAATAAAAAAATTATTAAGGAAGTAATTATGAAAAAAAGAATTTTTAAAAAAAGACTTAAATTAGGATTTATGATATTATTTTTTAGCTTTCTTTTTTTTATTATATTTGGAATTGTAGATCATATAAAATCAGAAAAAAAGATAAATGATATAATATTAAAAAATAAAGAAGTGTCTGAAAAAAAAGTAAGGTATAATAAATGCTTAATTGAAGAAGAAATTATCGCTAATGTCGAAAAAGAAACTGATGAATTAGAAGCGTATTTAAAAAATTATAATATATCAGTTGTATATAATGATATAAACACAAAAAATCAATTTGTATATAATGAAAATAAAATTTATTATGGTGCAAGTTTAATAAAATTAGTAGATGCCCTTTATATATATGATAAAAATATTGATTTGGATGAAACAATGGTTTATGATGCTAAATATAAAAGAAATTATAGCTCTTGCATGGATAAAAGAATTATTGGTTCAAATGTAACTATAAAAGATTTAGTGTACTGTGCATTATCAGTAAGTGATAATACTGCACATATAATGCTAATGAATTATATTGGAATTAATAATTTACAAGAATATGGCAAATCATTAGGTGCTAAAAATATTTTAATTGGTGGAGATTTATTTGGAAATCAATCAGCGGAAGAAACTAATATATATTTAAAAAGATTATATGAAATAATTGATACTGATTATGGGATGTTTTTAAAAAAGACAATGTTAAATACTGAATATGGATATTTAAATATTGATCCTGACAATATTAATGTTGCTCACAAATATGGGGATTTTAATATATATTTTCATGATATTGGCATAGTATTTGAAGAATTTCCCTATACTATATCAGTTTTAACTACTGAAAGAAAAAATAACTTTGAAGAAATTATTAATAAAACAGCTAAATTAGTTAATAAACTTCATAATAAATATGTTGAAGATAGAAAAACAATATGTCATGATAAAATTTATAGTATTAATAATTAATTAAAAAATTTTAATTTTGTAAATGTATTTTTAATATTGCTGCAGGTTGATAATAAAGCTTTAGCTATGTTATAATAAATAACATTAAGGGAGAAAAAAATGAAAGTTATATTACTTCAGGATGTTAAAGGAAAAGGTAAAAAAGATCAAATCATTGATGTTACTGATGGGTATGCCAATAATTTTTTAATTAAGAATAAATTAGCGGTTCCCTATACAAAAAAAAGTGATGACATATTACAAGAAGAAATAAAAATAAGAAATAATGAAGAAGAAAAAATAGTAGAAAGTTTTAATTTAATTAAAACTAAGTTAGCAAATAAAGAATTAATTTTTCAAGTTCCAACTGGTAAGGATGATAAAATATTTGGTTCAATTTCTTCTAAACAAATTAGTGAAAGATTAAAAGAAATGGGATTTAATATTGATAAAAAAGCGATTAACATTAATAGTAATATTGGTTTTTTAGGAACTCACGAAGTCGAAATAAAACTTCATAAAAAAGTAAAGTTTATAATTAAAATTGTTTTAGTAAAGTAGGTGAATTTTATGGCACGAAAAATGCCCGCTAATCTTGAAGCAGAAATGAGTGTTTTAGGAGTAGCATTTTTAAATAATTATGATGTGGAAAAAATTTGTGAAGAAATATATCCAGATATGTTTTATGATGAGAGAAATAAAACATTATTTAATGCTATTACTGAATTATATAAAGCAAAAATTCCTGTTGATGCTACCACAATTAAAAACGAATTAGATAAAACAAAAAAATTAAATGAAATCGGTTTAGATTACTTAACTGAAGTAATTGATTCAGTTGTAACAAGTGCTAATTTAAATCACTACATAGCTATTGTTAGAGAAAAAGCAGTTCGTCGAAATTTAATAACAACGGCAACTGAAATTGTGGAAAATACTTATGTCGAAGAAGATATTAATCATTTACTGGATTTATCTGAGAAAAATATTCTGAATGTAATTCGGTCTAGAAGTGTAAGTGAATTTATCCCTATCCATGAATTATTAAGAAGAACCCAGGCAAAATTAGAAGAATTAGCTAGAACTAAAAAGCCTATTACAGGCTTAGAAACTGGATTTTATGATTTTGATAAAATATCTACAGGCTTTCAAGGCGGAGAATTAATAATACTAGCGGCTCGCCCGGGGATGGGTAAAACAGCTTTAGTTTTAAATATGGCGACTTTTGCCGCTTCCACAACAAATAAAGCAATTGCTTTATTTACTTTAGAAATGCCAGCGGAAATGTTGGTTAATAGAATGTTATCATCAATTGGTCAAATTGATTCTTATAAACTGCAAACGGGTTTAATGCAAGAAAATGATTGGAAAAGATACAATGAAGCAATGAGTCAACTTGGAGAAACTAATATTTTTATCGAAGATAATGCGGGAATTACGGCAACTGAAATCAGAGCTAAATGTCGTCGCTTAGCCAATAGCGAAAAAGGTTTAGCTTTAGTAGTAATTGATTATTTACAATTAGTATCAAGCGGTAATCGAAGAGTAGAATCAAGACAAGTTGAAGTATCTGAAATATCCAGAAGTTTAAAAACTATGGCGCTTGAATTAAGCGTTCCCGTTATTGCTTTATCTCAATTATCTAGAAGTGCTGAAAAAAGAGAAAGTAATCAACCTATGTTAGCGGACTTAAGAGAGTCTGGATCCCTTGAACAAGATGCGGATATGGTTTTATTTATAAATAGAAAAGACTATTATGAAAAAAAGGATGTAAATCAAAAAATAGTTCCTGCGGAATTATCTATTGCTAAACATCGTAAAGGAAGTTTAGGAACAGTTGACTTGCTCTTTGAACTTAATACAGGTTCATTTAAAAACGTTATTAAAATGAAAAAGGATACAGAATAATGAATTCTAAATATTATACAATAACTATTTTTATTTCATTAATCATTCTTGGTATTTTTATAATTGATAAAATTTATAAAAATAATTATCAAATTGCTAATGTCTTATATCAAGTATATTTAAACGGACAAAATATTGGAATGATTGATAATCAAGAGGCATTATATAATTTAATTAATACTGAACAGCAAGAAATAAAGAACAAATATCAAGTTGGCGGTGTTTACCCGCCATCTAATTTTAATATTGTTAAAGTAAATACTTATAATGCTAAAGTGACACCGATTAATGAAATATATCAAAAAATTGAAGAAGTAGATGATTTTACTATTAAGGGTTATACAATAACTATAAAAAAAGCAGAGGATCAAAAAATATTGATTAATGTTTTAGATAAAAAAGTTTTTGAAGAATCAATCAATAAATTTGTAGCTTCATTTATTAGTATGGATTTATATGAAGCTTATATCAATAACACTCAGGAAAAAATAGAAGATGTCGGAAAATACATTGAAGCAATGTATTTTAACGAAAATATCACAATAAAAGAAAATTATATAAGTGTTAATGATAAAATTTATACCAGTGAGGACGAACTTTCGCAATTTTTACTTTTTGGAGAAAATGCCCAAATGAATAGTTATCAAGTTAAGATAGGTGATACTATTAGCTCAATTGCAGAAGAACATAAAATTAATTCTCAAGAATTTTTGGTAGCAAATCCAAGTTATAAAGAAGAAGATACTCTTTTAGTAATCGGCTCTATGGTTAACGTAACTATATTAAATCCGGTTTTAAATTTTGTGGTCGAGATAAGAAAGATTGAAGACTTGGAAAATAAATTTATGACCACAACGGAGTATGACAACACTAAACCTTCTTCTTATTCAGAAATAACTCAAGCTGGTGTTTCTGGAATAATGCGTGTTACTGAGCAGTATAAAGTAACAAATGGGGAAGCATCATCAGAAGTAATTATAACTAATAAAGAAACAATTAGAGAAACAGTAAATCAAGTTTTAACTAAAGGTAAAAGATTTTTTATAGGGGGCATAACGGGAAGTTATGTTGATAATGGCTTAGACTGGGGATGGCCAACAAATACCCCATATGTTATTACAAGTAAATTTGGTTATCGTTGGGGTGAATTACATACGGGCATTGATATATCCGGAACAGGTCACGGTTCACCTATTTATGCGATTGCAGACGGAACAATAGTACAAGCCGCAACTGCTTGTGATTCTTGCGAAAGATATACAAGTGGAACTTACATAGTTATTAATCACGGGAATAATTATTATTCATCTTATTTACATTTATCATCTTTATCAGTTAAATTAGGAGACAAAGTTACTCGAGGACAAAAAATAGGCTCTATGGGAAGTACAGGTTGGTCAACTGGAACTCACCTTCATTTAGGGTTTTCAGAAGGGGAGCCATATACATCAGCAGCAAAATATATGGATCCATTAAAGACAATTTATAAGTAATGAAGATATGTGTTTTATGTAGCGGATCTAAAGGAAATTGTATTTATGTAGAAATAAATAATATTAAAATATTATTTGATTCTGGAAAAAATTATAAATATATTTCTGGATCCCTTGCTAAAATAGGCGTAAGTATTAAAAATATTAATTATATTTTTATTACTCATACCCACACTGACCATATATCATCTTTACCAATTATTTTAAAAAATAGTAATGCCACATTATGCATCACTCAAAAACTTTTTTATGAGTTAAAGGAATTAAGTGATTTTTCGAGATTAATAATTTTTGATAAAGATATAAAAATACAGGATATAAATATTACCGCAATTAAATCGAGTCATGATGCTATTGACTCTCAAAATTATTTAATTGAATATAATAACCAAAAAATTGCTTATATTACTGATACTGGATACTTACATCAAAAACATTTTAAAAAATTAAATAATGCTGACTTATATTTAATGGAAAGTAATCATGATATTGAAATGTTAAAAAATGGACCCTATCCTAAATGGTTACAAAATCGTGTCGTGGGTGATGAAGGTCACTTATCAAATAAACAGGCTGGTTTTTATTTAAGCAAATTAATTGGCTCTAATACGAAAAAAGTCATTTTAATTCATTTAAGCGAAGTAAATAACACTCCCGAAATTGCTTTAGATACCGTAAAAGAAATGCTAAGTGAATATGAAATTGAATTTTCTAATATAAGCTATGCAATGCAAGAAGAGATAAGTGAGGTTATTATCATTGATTAAAATAATATGTTTAGGAAAATTAAAAGAAGAATATTTAAAAAAATTATGTGAAGATTATTTAAAAAGAATTAATCGCTATCATAAAATTCAAATAATTAATTTAGATGATGAATTAAATATAGAAAAAGAAACCATTAATTTAAAAAAAATAATTAAAAAAACTGATTTTAATATAGTTTTAGACATTAACGGAAAAGAATATGATAGCAAAAGTTTTTCAAACTTAATTTATAATACATTTAATCATTATAGTACAATTTCTTTTATTATTGGAAGTTCTCATGGTATTGATGAAAGTATTAAAGTCCTTGCTAATGAAAGAATTAGCTTTTCCAAGTTTACAATGCCACATGGCTTATTTAGAGGCATTTTGTTGGAACAAATTTACCGTAGTTTTAAAATAATTAATAATGAGGAGTATCATAAATGATAGGAAATGATTGGGATAATATTTTAAAAATTGTTTGGGAAAGCCCAAATTTTCATAAATTTTATTCAATGGTAAAAAATGAATATAATAATAAAGTAATTTACCCTGAAGAAAAAAATATCTTTAATGCTTTTAAATTAACACCATATAATGAAGTTAAAGTAATAATTTTAGGGCAAGATCCCTATCACGGGGAGGGAGAAGCTCATGGTCTTTCTTTTTCAGTTCAAAAAGGCAAAAAAATTCCCCCTTCGCTTAAAAATATTTATAAAGAATTGTATACAGATTTAAATATAGCCCCTAAAAAACATGGGGATTTAACCAATTGGGCTAAAGAAGGCGTATTATTATTAAATACGGTTTTAACTGTACAAAAAGACTTGGCTGCTAGTCATAAAAAATTAGGCTGGGATTTATTAACCGATTATGTAATTAAAGTATTAAATAAAAAAGAAAATCCCATAGTTTTTATACTATGGGGAAATATGGCCAAGGCTAAACAAAAATTTATTAACAATCCTAAACATTTAGTAATAACTTCAGCTCATCCATCGCCTTTTTCGGCATATTCAGGTTTTTTTGGGAGTAGACCTTTTTCTAAAACGAATAATTTTTTAAAGAAAAATAATATAAAAGAAATAGATTGGTCATTATAGTAGTATAAGTTACTATAACTTAAAATCATCTATTACGGCATCTTGCATATTTTTGTTATCAAAATAAGGCTTTATTTTAAAGTTATGCCTTTTAGCAACAATGTTAGTTGGAAATTTTCGAATAATCATATTTAAATCTGATGTATTTTTATTAAAATAATTTTTACCAGCCGTTAACTCTTCGTCTATTTGTTTTAATTCTTCCAATTTTTTATTAAAATTTTTAATATTTAATTCTTTATAATCATTTTTTAATTCTTTTATTAAATTAAAACCTTCTATCAATTTACGATCAGTATCATAGTTGGTTAATTTTTGATTTTTATAATCAATATATTCTTTTAAATAATCTTTATTTTTAGTTACTTTTTTAATATCATTATTAAGTTCACACAATAAATCATATTTTTGTCTTAATGCATTATCAATTTTATTTTCGGCCACTTCAATTCTTGATTTATAAAACTGTAATGTATTATAAGTTGTAATATAGATAAAACCAACAGAACAAATAAAAACTATGATTGATAATACAATAATTAATATTTCCATTTTTACCTCCTCTTATCTTTAAATAGTATATCAAAATATTTGCTTTTTGAAAAGGTATTTTCTGCTCCCGACTTTGACAGTTGTAAGAGTGAAAAAGTCATCAACCCCTTTGTTTTAAA
>CAYOJY010000034.1:0-9651 GCA_964404455.1 uncultured Muribaculaceae bacterium
TTATTATACACTGTCCACATTTTTTCTGTCCAATTTAGTGTAACCCATCCAATATAACAAGAAACATTTATAAAGTATGTAATAAAAAAGATTCAAAAGAAGTAATAAATGATTTCAAAAAAATAAATAAATCCTCAAACTTAGAAGAAGCGAAAATAAATTACGAATTATTTTTAGAGACTCATAAAAATAAGCCCGCAGTAATAAAAAAAGTAATAAATAATATAGATCATGTATTTAAATTATTTAGTGAAACAGAAGAGATAAGACGATTAATATATACAACAAATGCAATAGAATCAGTAAACTCTTGTCTGAGGAAAGTAACGAATGGAAAAGGAATGTTTATGAATAAAGAAAGCTTATTGCGAGTGTTATATTTAAGGATACAAGATTTAGAAAAGAAATGGTCAAAAGGCACGAAAGGCTGGGAGAAGATACAACATGATTTATTAAACCAATACGGTAATCGAATCAAGAAGTATTTATAATAATTGATAAAAAATTTTACTAAATAAAAAAAATATGATAAACTAAAGTCAGTTAAGTATAAAAATTAAGATTATAAAAAAATAAGTCATAAAAGACACAGTTAAAAATAAACGGTCAAGATTTGGTGAAAAATTCGTCAATCTTTTTATATGTAATGGGATAGTCTATAAAGCTATATTTTTATAACATTCGCGGCTGATTTAGAATAGGTTCTTGTTAATGGTCCCGCGCCTAATAATATTCCGCCAAAGTATCTTACTACGACAATTAAATTTTTATTTAAATTGTTTTTTTCAATCACGTTTAAAATCGGCATCCCTGCTGTATTTTTAGGTTCACCATCATCAAATTTTTTTATTTCTTCGTTTAATCTGTAGGCATAAACAATATGACGGGCTTTTTTATGCTCTTTTTTTAATTCAGTTATTATTAATAAAACATCTTCATAGGAAGTTATTTCATAATAATAAGCTATAAATTTCGATTTTTTATTTTCTATTGTATTAATATTTATTAATTTCATAACTCATCATTATTATTATATAATATTTTTACTATAAAATGTAGTATAATATATTCGATGGATATGAAAGAAAAACTTAAATTAATTCCTAATTTACCTGGTTCGTATCAAATGGTTGATAAAAATGGAGTAATTATTTATATCGGTAAGGCTAAAGATTTAAAAAAACGGGTTAATAGTTATTTTAAAGGAAACGCAACAGGTAAAACATTAATGATGGTAAATGAAGTTGTAGATTTTACTTATATTACTACCTCTAGTGAATTAGAGGCTTTTATTCTGGAACTTAATTTAATTAAAAAATATAATCCTAAATATAATATTTTATTAAAAGATGATAAAAGTTATCCTTATATCGAATATACTAATAAACCTTTTCCTAAATTAAAAGTGGTTAGGTATTTAAATATCCGAAAAAAAGATAAAAAACAAATCTTTGGGCCATATCCCAATACTTATGCCGCTAGGAGGATTGTTAATTTATTAAATAGATTATATCCTTTAAAAAAATGTGATAGAATGCCTAAGGAAGTTTGTTTATATTATCATATTGATGAGTGTTTAGGTTATTGTAGTAAAAAAATTGATTTAAAAAAATTAGAAATGATGGAAAATGAAATTTTATCTTTTTTAAGAGGTAATGATAAAATTATTAAAGATAAAATAATAGAAAAAATAAAATTACACAGTGATTCCTTAAATTTTGAAGTTGCCAATGATTTAAAAAGCGAATTAAAATATATAGAAATAATCTTGAATAAACAGCAGGTTGAATTACAGGATTTGATTAATCGCGATGTAATTGGTTATTATGAAGAACATGGGGTTATTGGAATTCAAACATTATTTATTCGTAACGGGAAAATTGTGGGAAGTAATTTTAATGTTTTATATGTTATTGGGGATAAAATTGATGAAATATCATCTTATATTTTAAAATTTTATGATAATCATGAGATACCTTCAGAAATAATGGTTCAAGAAGATATTAATAATGATATATTAAGCGAATTATTAAACACAAAAATTATTATTCCGAAAAAAGGGGATAAGAAGAAGATAATGTCCATGGCTATTAATAACGCCCGGATAGGAATAGAAAATGAAATTGAAATATTAATTAGAAAAGAAGAAAAAACATTAGGGGCTAATTCCCGTTTAGAAAAAATACTGAATTTATCTATTCATCGAATTGAAGCATTTGATAATTCTAATTTATTTGGGAGTTATTCGGTAAGTGGGATGGTTGTATATATTAATGGTAAACCGGCCAAAAAAGAATATCGTAAATATAAAATAAGTTTAGAAAAAAATGATGATTACAACACGATGAAGGAAGTTATTTATCGAAGATATTACCGCGTATTAGTCGATAAATTAGTTATACCTGATTTAATAATCGTTGATGGTGGGGTTAATCAAATAAATGCCGCTAAAGATGTTTTAAATAGTCTTAATTTAAATATCAGGGTAATAGGACTTAAAAAAGATGATAAACATACAACAAAAGCTTTGATTGATGGATTTAATTATCAGGAAATAGATTTAAAAAATGAACAGAATGTATTTTTATATTTAACAAAAATTCAAGAAGAAGTTCATCGTTTTACAATTAATTATCATAAGGCTATTCGAAGTAAAGGTTCCATTAGCAGTATTTTAGAAAATGTTGAGGGAATTGGTTCTGTTCGGAAAAAAGAATTAATTAAAAAATATGGAAGTGTTAAGAAAATGAGTGAAGCTTCTATTATGGAGCTGGAACTTATTCTACCAAAACAAGTAGCAAATAAGTTACATATTTTTTTAAAGGCCTGGTTTAATGAAAACTAAGTCTTTGCTCTTGAGGATTATTAATGTATAATTAATTAAGGAGTAGTAGATATGAGGAAGTTATTTAAATTAAATACGGATAATGAGATGATTTTAGATAATGAATTAAAAAGTTATTTAGATCCTGAATTTATTTATTTACCAATTGATGAAACTTTAAAATTGAAAGAAAATGAAAAAATTTTGAAAAATCAAATAATTTTAAATAATTTCAATTATATTATATCAACTAGTATTTCTGGTTTGTCTAAAAGAATAACTGATATTAATATAAATAATCAAAATTTTAAGGCGATTTTAATTCAAAATGATTTTAAAGAAAAAAACATCATTAGAAAAACTGTTTTTAAAAATAATTTATTTGACTTATTAGCGCTAATAAAATTTGATGTTTTATATAATAAATTAAAACGTCAGCAAATTGAAAATATTATTATAAATGGAATTGAAGATGAACCATATACTTATTCCGAAAATTTTATTTTAAAAATGAATATTGATATTATTTTAACAACTCTTGAAACCCTTAATGGTTATTATAATAATAAAAATAATTTAATTGTTTTAAATAATAAAGAAAATGAAAATATAAATAACTATTTAGAAAATATTGGAACTTATCCTGAGTTAAATATAGTAGTTTTAGATGATTTGTATTTGATTGGTAAAGATGTGTTTTTATTAGAAAAACTTAATTTGCAAAAAGAAGATACTATAATTCTAAAACCTAGTGAAATTTTAGAAATATCTAATTATTTAAAGTGGGGAATTAATAAAAGTGAAAAATATATTACTTTAATTGATATGATTAATAAAAGGATAATGGTTATTAATACTAAAAAATGGATTTTAATAAAAGATTTATTAATTAAATTTGATATGTATTCAGCTGATTTATCTTATATTAAAAATGGATTAATGACAGGCATTAATATTAATCCCGAAAAAGAAATAATTGATGATTCATTTAATTCAATTACTATTTTAAAACATACAGATTGTTTAGAAAGTGATTGTTTAAATTGTGGTAAATGTTACTTTGTATGTCCGATTAAAATTAATCCCCGTAAGTCAAAAGATCTTAATATTCCTAATAATAATTGTTTTGATTGTGGTTTATGCTCATATTATTGTCCTGCAAATATTAATTTAAGAAAATATTTAAAAGGAGATGATAATAATGAATAAAGTATATCATCGACTAAATAAAAAAAATAATTTTATTAAATTATATTTAATTAGTTTAATTCCGGTTGTAGGATATTCTTTATATAAAAATGGATTTTTACTATATCAAAGAGGTTTAATTGATTTTTTTATAATTTTCAAACCCTTAATTTATATAATTATACCAATAATTATATGTTTAATAATTGATTATTTTAAATATAAAAAAATTAACTTAAAACTTGATCATTTCAGATGGATATTTGTGAGTTTATTTATTCCCATTAATACGAATATACTAATTTACTCATTGTTATTATTAATTTTTATATTAGTCGAAAAAAAATTTATTTCAAAAATAAATTTAAATTTTAGTTTATTATTTAAAATTATTTTAATTTTAATCCTAATTCTTTTAAAAGAATATAATTATTTAAATTTAATGGAACAAAATTTTGATTATGCTTACAATGTTTTAGATTTTATTTTTGGGCACACGAGTGGGGGAATAGCTAGTAGTAGTTTAATATTTTCTTTAATAACTTATATTATATTATCTTTTAATATATATTATAAAAAAAGTATTCCCATAGTTAGTATTTTAACATATTCTTTTTTGATTTTAATTTTATATTTTTCTAATTTAAGTCACTTACTTTTTGGAAATATTGCCGGAATATTTCTAGCCTATGTTTTATTTGCAACTGATTTTAAATATTCACCTTATAATTATAAAGGGCAGATAATTTATGCCTTTTTCCTAGGTATTTTAACCGTTATCTTTAACTTAATATTTAACATTTATGAGGGAGTTTTTATAGCATTAATTATAATGCATTTTATAGCGTTCCATATTGATAAATTTTTAAGTCGACAAAAAGCGACAAAATAAAGTCTTTACAAATAAAAAAATATTAGTTTTAATATAAATAGCCCTTACAAAATTTAGGTAACTAAATACTTTTTTGTAAGGAGAAATATGAAAAAAACAATTTTAGTAATTATTTTATTTTTTATATTTACTAATGTTAAAGCAGATATAATTCAGTATCAACCTGCGACTTTTTATTATACAGCTGATGAAAATGGTGATAAGACGATTTATCAATTAGAAAACTTTTATAAAGATATGGATACATTTTTATATAAATTAGAATACTACCCTAATGATAACTGGAGTTTTTATCCGACAAATGATCCGGCCAGGTTTATAAATTTGAACACTGGGGTAAGAGAACTTATTCCCGAAGATAAATTAAAAATGATTGAAAAAGCTGTATTTTGGGGGCGGTATATCCAAAAAGAAGGTTTTCCTTATTGGTGTTATGCAACTCAAATAAAAATATGGCAAATTTTATACCCACAGGTTAA
The DNA here is from genome assembly GCA_964404455.1 of uncultured Muribaculaceae bacterium. Lineage (GTDB taxonomy): Bacteria > Bacillota_I > Bacilli_A > RF39 > UBA660 > CAKOSP01. The sequence continues at coordinate 5,384 of CAYOJY010000034.1, forward strand.
TATTTATTTATCAACTAAAGATGGTATAAAATTAAATTATTTAGATGAATACTTAAGTCAATTAGATATGTTATTAAACAATAAATGGGATATTATGGAAAATTTAATATTACCTTTAAATAAAGAAAAATCAATTAAAATTAATTTAGATGATTTTGAAATTATTGCTTCTAAAGGTTTAGAATGCACTTATAAAGATCAAACTTTAACTTTAGTGGCTTTAGAAAATAATGTACGCATTAATTTAATAAAAAATTATAATCCTAATATTAAGCCGATTATTTATAAGAATAATTTTGATCAATTTTTTATAGAGGAATCAAATAATATTGAATTTAATCAAATATATTTGCTTAGAACTGTTGATGAAGAATTAGATAAAGAAGTAATTGAAAATCCTAAAACTGGGGGAAATATATATAAGTTAATATTTATTTTATGTCCGCTTTTAACATTTTTATTTATTCCTGTTTTTATCGCAATTTTAATAAAAAATAAGAAATAAAAACTATTTTAATGGTTAGATTGTTAGCAAAGTCATTTTTGTAAAAGCAAATATGGCTTTGCTTTTTTAAAAAAGAAAAATTTTAGATATATTTTTAATATTTATCAATATTTTTTAACTTTTAACGTATATAATTTTTTACTAGATTATTTTAATTAAATATGCTATTATAATTATGAGAATAAGGAGTTTAAATGGAAAAAGTATTAATAATAATTCCGGCATATAATGAAGGAAAAAGTATTTTAGAAGTAATTAATCGATTGAAAAAAATTAAATTAATGGGCTATGAAATAGATTCCTTAATAATTAATGATGGATCTTCTGATAATACTCGTGAGCTTTGTCAAATTAATAAAATTAATCATATTGATTTACCATGTAATTTAGGAATAGGTGGAGCTGTTCAAACTGGGTACAAATATGCTTATAAATATAATTATGATTATGCTATTCAATTTGATGGAGATGGTCAACATGATGAAAATTATATTATAGATATTTTAGTTCAATTAGAAAAATATGATTTTGTAATTGGTTCTCGATTTATTACTGATTTAAGTAATTTTAAGTCTAGTTTAATGAGAAGATTCGGAATAAATTTATTATCTAATTTAATATATATATGTTCTGGGAAAAAAATATATGATGTGACTAGTGGTTTTCGTGGATGTAATCAAAAAATAATTAAGTTATTTGCTGAAAATTATCCAAGTGATTATCCTGAACCAGATACAAATGTGACTATTTTAAAGTTAGGATATGAAGTTAAAGAAATTCCAGTTAAAATGAACGAAAGAAAACACGGAGCTAGCTCGATAAGTGGTTTTAAGTCAGTTTATTATATGATAAAAGTAAGTATGGCAATTATTATATCTAGTATAAATATTGAAAGGAAGAGTCATCATGTCAATTAAATTAATCGGTTTTTTAATACTTTTTTGTATTATATTTTGTATTTTTATTTATTTAAATATATCAAATAAAAAAATTTCTTTACAACATTCATTAATGTGGATGTTTTATGCGTTATTAATGATTATTGCTTTATCTACACCTAATGATATTTTACTTAAAATAGCTAATTTTTTAGGAATTAATGTTGTTTCTAATATGATATTTTTCTTTGGTTTTATTTTTTTATTAATAATTACGTTTAATTTAACTAAAATTATATCTAATCAAAAAGAAAAAATTACTTTACTGGCTCAAGAGATAGGGATTTTAAAAAAAGAAGCGGAGAATAAAAAATGAATAAATTAATAAATAAATATCAGATTTTTATTAAATACGTTTTTTCCAGTGGTTTTTCCTTTCTTTTAGATTTAACCCTTTTTTCCCTTTTTTTATTAGTATTTTGTAGCAGTAATCATAAAATAATTATTGCTTCTTTTTTAGCTAGGGCAATTTCATCTTTTTTTAATTATCTAATAAACAAAAATGCTGTATTTAAAAATAATAAAGATCCTAAAACAATTTTTAATTATTACTTTTTAGTTATTATCAACATAACGTTGTCTTCTCTTTTAGTTAGCCAAATTTCTACATATTTAAAGATTTTCCCAACAATTATAAAAGGAATTATTGACATTTTCATCTTTATTGCTAATTATTTTATTCAAAAAAATATTATTTTCAATAAAAATAAAAAAGATAATAATATAATTCGTTTATTTTTAGCCATTTTTACTTTTGTTTTATTTTTTCTTAAATTAAATAAATCAGAAATATTTTTTAATTATACCTGGTATGAATCTATTCAATTAATTATTTATTTAGCTTTATTTTTAATATATTATTTAAGATTTTTCAAATTTAATGAAGGAACAAAAAGTTTGAAAATTTTAAGCTTATTTTTTACTATTTTTACAATAGTTGGTTATAGTTATTTACAAGTTGGAACTTTTGAATTAATTTATTTAAATGAATTTTTTATTTTACTTACAGTTTTAAAAGTATATTTCTTTTATATATTTTTTCAAAGTATTTTATCAAAAACATATAATTATTTAATTAATTTTAAATTTAAAAAAGAGCCAGTAACTAAACTAATTTTAATTTTTAATAAACATCCATATTTATTTACATTTATAACTTTAACTATATTATTTTTACCAGTTTTACTGGCATTTTTTCCAGGAATGATAAATAATGATAACGCGCAACAAATAAGAGAGATAATGGGGTTTAAATCGCGATATATTGATGATGTTTTTTTAATTAATTCCAGTATTACTATTACTAATTTTAATCCTGTTTTACATACTTTATTAATCGGGGGATTATTTAAAATAGGTTATACATTAATCAGTGCGAATTTTGGAATTCTTTTATATACTTTATTTCAAGAGCTAATCGTAATATCAGTTTTATCCTATACTATTTATTATTTAAAAAAAGAAGGAATAAATAATAAATATTTATGGTTAATGATTTTAATGTATGCCATTATTCCAATATTTTCTTTTTATGCAATGACGGGAGTAAAAGATGTTTTATATTCTATGATTTTAATACTTTATATAATAAAATTATATGATATTATTAAACATCCTCAAAAAATTATAAATTATATTTATTTTACTATTATCATCATATTATTTATTTTGCTTAGAAATAATGGAATTTACACTATTTTATTAAGTTTACCATTTTTATTACTTTTGAAAAAAGATCGAAAAATTATTGTTCTAGTTCTTTGTTTTTCTTTTATATTTTATTATTCCTATAATAAGGTTTTATTACCTGCCTTAAATATTCCCAACACCAGTATTCGAGAAGTTTTATCAGTACCTTTTCAACAAACTGCCCGATATGTTAAATATTATGAAAATGAAGTAACTGAAAAAGAAAAAAAAGCAATTGAAAAAGTTTTAGAATATGATACTTTAAAAAGCAGTTATAATGATAGATTATCTGATCCTGTAAAAGATAAATTTAATAAAAACGCAACTAATGAAGAATTGAAAAATTATTTTCAAGTATGGTTTCAAATGCTTTTAAAAAAGCCAAATGTTTATATTCAAGCAACAATGAATAATACATTTGCTTATTATTATCCTGATACATATCGATGGTATATATATACTGCTCAAAATAAAATATTATGGGAAAATGATTTAGACTATAAATTTATTAATTCCTTAGAACCATTTAGAAATTTTTTCACAGGATATGGGGCAGTATATCATTATTTGCCAATTATTAACCTAACAGTTAGTTGTGGTTTTTATACTTGGTTATACATGTTTTTTGCAGCACTTTTATTAATTCAAAAGAAGAAAAAATACTTAATTCTTTTAGCTCCAGCTTTTTCATTAATTTTAATGTGTTTTGTGGGACCAGCCAATACATATTTTAGATATGTTCTTCCCTATGCATTATCAGCACCTTTAATACTTGGTTTAATTTTAATGAATATAAATAATAACATTACTAAAAAAACAAAAAATACACAAACTAAAAAAGAAATTGCTAAAGTCGAAATAATATAGTAAAATTAATATAGTAAAATATTGATAATAGAAAGAAGGTAATAAATTGGAAAATAAAAAAATACATGGCATCATAGCTATAATAGCATTCCTTTTAACGTTTTTAGGAGTAACTTTTGCTTATTTTATCGTTAATTTTGGCGCCGGATCAAGTACTAATATTAATGTAGAATCAAAAACAACTGATAAATTATATTTTGTGGAAGGTAAACCGATAAGTATGGTAGCTTCTTCAGAAAACTTTGGGGAAGGCATGGGTAATTTAAGTG
>CAYOJY010000035.1:0-9340 GCA_964404455.1 uncultured Muribaculaceae bacterium
CAACTTTTACAATAAATAAGAGTGCTGTTGAAATGAAAATACCACCACTAAAGGACTTGTTGTGTTCGTTTGAAAGTTCGAAGGGGGCACCATAGGGAATTACAGCTCCTATAAACCCAGTGTTTATTGGAGTTTTTCTTTGATTGATATTTTTTACTGTAAAAAAATTGCGAAAATCATCGTTTTTTTTAGTTAAAGTGGTATAATAAAACCACTTTAAAAAGTTTTAATTATTCAGGGGTGATTAATTTGAAGAAAAATATTTATGTGATAATTGATGGGCAAGCAGGTAGTTGTGGTAAAGGTAAAGTTTGTGCTGAATTTGCTTTGGAACGTAATCCTGAACTTGCTATAACGAACAATATGCCTAATGCTGGACATACTTGTGTTGTAAATGGAAAAAAAAGAATATTTAGAAATATTCCTGTTTCATGTGTCAATAAAAATACAGCACTATTCTTAGGCGCTGGTAGTGTCATTGATATGGAAGTATTAGAACAAGAATATGAAAATAATGTTGATATATTAGATGATAGAGAAATAATCGCCCATCCTAATATTCCAATTATTGAAGATTGGCATAAAGAAGAAGAAAAGCAAAAATTAAAAAGCGGATCTACTTTTAAAGGTGGTGGCGCTTGTCTTGCAAATAAAATAATGAGGCCATCAGATTTAAAAACATTTAAAGGTTATGAAAACATAAAAGTAGTTAGTTATGATGAATATTATAAAATGTTAAAAGATTATTTAACTAGTGCAAAGCGAATATTAATAGAAGGTAGTCAAGGTTGTGATTTGGATATTAACCATAGCGGACATTACCCTTATACTACTTCAAGACAAATTAGTGTTGCTCAAATGTTAGCTGATAGTGGTATCTCACCAAGACATTTGAAAGAAACGATAATGGTAATTAGACCATTCCCAATAAGAATAAGTAATATAACAAATATTGGAAAAGAAATATATAGTGGAGACTATGGAAAAAGCAAAGAATTAACTTGGAATCAAATTAATATTGCCGCAGAGTTAGGAACAAATCCTCTAATAATAGGCAAAGAAGATATTGCAAATTATGATGGACTTGATATCAGAAATTTTACTGAATTTACTACTGTAACGTTGCAAGAAAGACGAGTTTTTTATATTGATATTTGTCAATTGCAAAGAAATATTCAAATTAATACACCCAATTCAATTTATTTAAATTTCTTTCAACATTTATCAAATGAATATGAAAATATTAAGGCAACAAGTATAAATTTTAATCAAGGAAATATTTATTTTAACAGATATTTAAGAGAAAAATTATATTATTTAGAAGAAGAATTAGATGTACCTATAAAAAGACTTGGAACAGGTGTTGCGAATGGATCTTATATTAAAGTTTTAAAAAGATAAAACATAAACATTTAATAAGATAACTATTCAATTTCATTATATAAACACAATAGATTTATTTAAACTAGCAAAAAATGTATTCAAAGAATATTAAAAATGACTATATGAAGTTTTAAATATATGATATAATTTTTTTAAAGAGAAAATTATTAATATTTAAAGGAAGTGAATTGTGAATCAAGAAAAAATAGGAATTTTTATTAAAAAATTAAGAAAAAAAAATAATTTGACCCAGCAACAATTTGCAGAAAAACTTGGTGTAACATATCAAGCAGTTAGTAAATGGGAAAATGGCAAAAATATCCCAGATATCGCTATATTAAAACAAATAAGCGAAATATTTCAAATAGATCTTAATTCATTATTAAATGGAGAAATCATCTTAGAGAAAAAAAATAAAAAAAATTTAGCTATAATATCAGTTATTTTATTAGTGGTATTAGTTATAATATTTATTTTTATTAGTATAAATAAAAGTAATGATTATAGTTTTAAAACCATTTTTTCTAATTGTGAAGACTTTAAAATATTTGGCAGTGTGGCATACAACAAAGAAAAATCAACTATTTATATTTCCAAGATAGAATATTGTGGTCAAAATGATAATACTCGGTATAAAAAAATTGATTCAATTTTGTATGAATCTATTAATAATATAGATAAAAAAATAAATGAGCATATCCAAAAAGATGATGAAAACAAAACATTGGAAGAATATTTGTATGATCTTAGTTTTTATATAGATAATTATAATTCTAGTTGTAAAAATTTTTCTCAATCAAAAATATATTTACAACTTAATGCGACTACTGAAGAGAATAAGGTTATTAATTATAAAATACCCTTAAAATTAGAAGAAAAATGTTCTAGTAATTAATATAATATAAAAATTCAACTTAAAGTTGAGTTTTTCAACTTTCAGTTTATTGAATAAGATATTTTTAAAAGTTAAAATTAATAATAGAAGGAGTTATTATAAGTATGAAAAAAATAATGATTATGTTAACAATGGTGTTAATGATATGTGGTTGTTCAAGTAAGGAATTACCCAAACCAGCTGTTACAGAAGGCATGAGAGGTAACCTAGGAATTGATAAAAACATTAATGAAGAAACAATTGATAAATACTTAAATCGAAAAGACAGCGTTTATTATGATATGCGTATGTTAGTCGATGAAGCAAATTATGAAAATATTGGGGGAGATTCTTATTTATCAGGATTTATTAAAGGATTTGAAGCAATACCTTTGCCTTTATTAGTAACAGTTAATAATTTACCGGAAGAAGTAGGGAAAAGTTATGCTGGAAAAACATTATTTTCCATTACTGAAGATGGTAATTATAAAGCTAATTATGAAGAATCAATGTTATTTTTAGAATATTATTTTCCAAAAGATAAAAATATATTCTTAATGTGTGGCGGTGGAGGATATGCTGGCATGACTAAAAAACTTTTAGTTGCCCTTGGCTGGGATGAGAATAAAATTTATAATGTCGGCGGTTATTGGTATTATAAAGGAAAAAATAATGTTATTGTTAAAAAAAGTGTGGATGATAAAACATATTATGATTTTTGGAAAGTAACTTATCATGATATAGATTTTGAAAATTTTCACGAGGTTTATTAATGCGTAAATTTTGGCTAATTTTATTTATTGCTTTAATTATTATTGGCGGATTGCTTTTATTTAAATATTATAACAATCAAAATAAAATGTTTTATTTAAATGATAAATATTATGAAAAAAGCGCTTTAATTGAAGTGGATCCTAATCAAATGGAAACTTTGATTAACGATAAAGAAACATTCGCGGTTTTAGTTCACGTTCCGGAAGAATGCAGTTCATGTATTAATTTTAAAAATATAGTAAATGAATTTTTAGATGAATATAAAATAAGCATATATTCTATCAATTTTAAAAATATTGATGGAACTAAAATTTCTAAATATGTAAAATTCACCCCATCAGTTGTAATTTTTAATAAAGGAAAAATAGTTGCTTATTTAGATGCCGTTAATGATGATGATTTACCATTTTATCAAACCAAAGAAGGTTTTAAAACCTGGTTTAATAAATATGTTTATTTAAATAAAATTTAATTAAAATTATGTAAAATTAATTATAACTTATAATACTTTTACTAAGATTTAAAATTAAAAAAATAAAAAAATCCCCAAGTGGAATTTTTTATTTTAATTCATTATCACATCTTTTTTGAAATTCTTTATATTTTTGATTTATTTGAGCTTCAGTTGCTTTATCAAGAGAATACCATCCATTTTTAAACATTAAATTATATAAATCATGAGCCGTGTTTTTAGTTTCTAAAAATAAATCTATAACTTCTTTATAATATTTAGTGTTACTTGCCTCACTAGCGGCTATTGATAAATTATTGGACAGATTTTTTTCTTGCTGTAAAACATCATTTAGATAATCACGGTCATTCATATTAGTATTTTCAGGAACTTCTGTTTGCGAATTTGAAACTTTATTTTTTTCCATCTTTTTTTATCCTCCTTGATTTAAAATGTTTAATACTTTTATTGCCTGCTTAGCATGCAATTCTGAAGCAGATACTAAAGCTTCTTTAATTTCTTTTTTCTCAGCAACTTCGCTAAAATCCAAGGTTTTTTTACTAGCAATAATAAACCATTCTAACATATCAGAAATATAAGATAAATCTTTTGTTGAAATCATTTCTGGCACTTTATTCATAACTTCAATCCTTTCTAATAAATATTTTGGCTTAAATAAAAATATATATACCACAAAATTATTGATAATTAAAATTTAAAATGTTAAAATAATGTTGTACTTGAGGTGAATTATGGATAAAACAAGCATTTATGATATTAAAGGACTAAGACAAGAGTTAATTTTAATAGAATTAAATGAAATTATTCAAATTTTAGAGGAAAAAGGTTATAATGCCACTAATCAAATAGTTGGTTATTTATTAAGCGGGGATGAATTATATATCACAAATTATAAATTTGCCCGCAAAAAAATAAAAAAATATAATAGAAGTGAATTATTAATGTCATTAATCAATGGTTATTTAGGTAAATAATGCGTATTTTAGGATTAGATTTAGGAACAAAAACCTGTGGGATTTCTATTAGTGATAAAACAAATATAATTGCCACACCTCTAGAAACAATTAAATTTAAAGAAAATGATTATAACTTCCTAAGTGAATATCTAACTAAAATTATTTCTGAGGAAAATATTACCGATGTTGTGATAGGAAAACCTCAAAATATGGATGGAAGCTCAGGGTTTGCAACTAAACGATCAGATGAAATAATGCCGGTTTTAAAAAAAATGAAAGTAAAAGTCCATTATATTGATGAACGGCTAACAACTATCCAAGCTCAAAAAATATTACATAATGTAGGAAAAGATGTTAAAAAAAGCAAAAAAATTATTGATGCAGTATCTGCGTGTTTGATATTAGAAGCTTTTTTAAAAAGGGGCAATTTTAATGAAAAATAATTTAATAATTAAAAAGAAAAAATATGAAGTAATATTAACAGTCGCTCTTGGCGCTTATAATTTAATTGCATATACTAATAATAAAATGGGGAATAACAAGGAATTAATTATTCATTTAGGAAAACATAAATTGGGAGATGAAAAAATAAAATCATTAAATAAAACGGAAACAGAAATAATAAAAGGTATTTTAAAAAAATTTAATAAAAATAAATTAGATGGTGAAATAAATGAGTAAAAGAAAAAAAATAATTATATCTTTAAGCATTATATTAAGCCTATTAATTATAGTGTCGATTTTATTTTTCTTTGGTTTAGGAAAAGTTAGTGATAAAAAGGATGTTGTTAGTTTTGAAATAAAATCAGGAACGGGCAAAATTCAAATTATTGAAAATTTAAAAAGTGCCAAAATCATTAAAAGTAAATATTCAGCTTTAATGTATTTAACTTTAAATAAAAATCTTAATCTTCAAGCGGGAAGTTACAAACTAGACCGTAATGAAAATACTATTTATATATTGAAAAAAATTAGTGATGGTCATATTGATAAAGATAATAAAATAGTCCGTATTACTTTTGTTGAAGGAAAAAGAATTACCGATTATGCAAATATCATCAGTACCAATTTTAATATTGAAACAGAAGAAGTAATGAAAGTATTTAAAGATCAAAAATTTGCTAAATCATTAATTGCTAAATATGATATTTTGAAAAATGATATTCTTAATGAATCTATTTATTATCCTTTAGAGGGATATTTGTATCCTGATACTTATGAATTTTATACCGATGCAAAAGTTGAAGATATAATTGAAAAAATGGTTTCCGAGATGAGTAATAAATTAAGTAAACTATATGAAAATATTAACCAAAATGATTATTCACTTCATGAATTATTAACCATTGCGTCAATTACGGAAATGGAAGCCACTAATGCAACTGATCGTAGTAAAGTTGCTCAAGTTATAAATTTAAGAATAGAAAAAAATCAACCATTAGAAATGGATGTAACCACTTATTATGGCTTAGAAAAGGAAATGACAGAGGTTTTAACCAAAAATGATTTAGCGTCTGTTAATGGCTATAACACAAGAAATGCCAATTATAAAGGTTTGCCGGTGGGGCCAATTTGTAACTCATCCTTAGAATCAATCACGGCGGCGCTAAATCCCGCCCCAACTAAATATTTATATTTTTTTGCGGATATTAAAACCGGTGAAGTATCATTTTTTGAAAAATATGAAGAATTCTTGGCAGTTAAAAATAAACAAAATAGTAATTAAGTTAGGAGTAAAAATGAAAGAAATTATATTAGAAATGGAAAAATATGCTCAAGAAAACAATGTACCTATTATTGAAAAAAGTTCAATTTCCTTTATTATGAAATATATAAAAGCTAATAATATAAAAAACGTTTTGGAAATAGGAAGTGCTATTGGGTATTCAACCATTTTAATGGCTTCGGCTAATACCGACGTTCACGTAACAACAATTGAAAAAGATGAAGAAAGATATATGGAATGCTTAAAAAATGTTAAAAAATGTAATTTAGATAAAAAAATAAATGTTGTATTTCAAGATGCTTTAGAAATGAATTTACCAGAAGATTTAACTTTTGATTTAATATTTATAGATGCCGCTAAAGGTCAATACATTAAGTTTTTTGAAAAATATAAACATTTTTTAAATAAAAATGGAACTATTATTACAGATAATATTAATTTTCATGGATATGTTGGTAAATCAAAAACCTTGGATCAATCTAGTTTAAAAAGTTTAGTGGAAAAAATAGAAAGATATATTGAATTTTTAAAAACCAATCCTGAATTTAAAACAAAATTCTATGACATTGGTGATGGAATTTCAGTAAGTATTCAAAATGATGAAAACTAAATATTTAGTAATAGTTGATAATTTAACCCAAATAAATGAACTTAAAGAGATTGGAATTAAAAAATTCTTATTCCCGCTTAAGTTTTTTTCTGTTGGTTTTAATAATTATTTTGAAATAAACGATCTAAAAGTTGATAATGCTTACTTGTTTATAAATAAAATACTAAATACAAAATCCTGTGAAGAATTAAAAAAATTACTTAATAATTTACCACCGAATATAAAAGGAATTGTTTTTGATGATTTAGGAGTGATAGAAATTAGCCAAAATTTAAAAATTGAAAAAATACTTTATAATAATCATTTTAACACTAATTATGAAAGTATAAATGAATTTTTAAAATATAGCGATACAATAGTAATTTCAACTGAAATAACATTAGAAGAAATAAAGGAAATTTTAAATAAAAGTATTAAACCACTTACAATTTTTGGCTTTGGTCATATAAATATATCTTATTCAGGGAGAAAACTTTTATCAAATTATGCTGATTATCACAATTTAGAAAAAGAAAATAATTTAAAAGTAGAAAATACAGATTACAAATTTTTATTAAATGAAAATGATTTTGGTACAGTTATATATGAAAATCAAATATTTAACGGATTAGAAGAAATTAAAAAATTAAATAATATTAAATATATTTTAATTAATTCATTTAATATTCCGATTACTGAATTAAAAACTGTGTTAGATACAGGATTTACTAAATTAGATACGACTAAGGGATTTTTATTTAAAAAAACTATATATAAATTAAAAGGTGATAATGATGTTTGAATTGCTGGCACCCGCAGGTGATTTAGAAAAATTAAAAATAGCCTTTTTATATGGAGCAGATGCAGCATATATTGGGGGAAGAAATTTTAGTTTACGGGCAAATGCTAAAAATTTTTCAAATGAGGAAATAGAAGAGGCAACTCTTTATGCTCATAGCTTAAATAAAAAAATATATGTAACTATTAATATTGTATTTCATAATGAAGATCTAAAACAATTGGATAAATACTTGATATTTTTAGATAAAATTAAAGTTGATGGAATAATATCCAGTGATATATTAGTTTTAAAAAGGCTAAAAGAATTAAATTTAAATATTTTTGTGGTTTTATCTACGCAAACCAGTGTTTTAAATGCTTATGCAGTAAAATTCTGGCAATCTCTTGGGGTTAAAAGAATTGTTTTAGCTAGAGAAGCAAGTAAAGAAGATATTAAAGATATTATTGATGCAACTAATATAGAAGTGGAAGTATTTATTCATGGCTCCATGTGTGTTTCATTCAGTGGGAAATGTGTTTTATCAAATATAACTACTAATCGTGATGCGAATCGGGGTGGGTGTGCCCAAGTTTGTCGCTGGTGTTTTAAAAATGTAAATAAACCCGATTTTACAATGATGCCAAAAGATTTAAATATGATTAATAATATTGCAGAAATGATGAATTTAGGCATAGTTTCTTATAAAGTTGAGGGCAGAATGCGTTCCATATATTATATTGCAACAATAATCGATGCTTATCGCAAAATTTTTGATAAAATAATTAATCAAAATTTAATTGAAAGTGATAAGCTATATTATTTAAATATTTTAAATCGATGTGCAAATCGTGAATCAAAAGAACAATTTTTTAATAAAAAAACAAATTATGAAGATCAATACTATAATGATCGAGAAGAGGTAACAAATAAAGATTTTTTAGGTATAGTTAAAAATTATGATGTTCATACTAAGTTAGCGACAATCGAACAAAGAAACTATTTTAAAAAAGGAAATATTATTGAATTTTTATGTCCTAATGAAGAAACTTTTGAGTATAAGATAAATATAATATATGATGATGAGATGAATGAAATTGATGTAGTTAATCATCCGCAAACGATAATTAAATTAAGAGTTGATAAATATCTACCTGAATTTTCAATGATGAGACTAAAAATGATTGACAAAAATGATTATTTATAGTATCATTAATCTCGTTATTGTCGTATGATAATAACTTTAATTATGTTAGGAGAATTAAAATGAATAAAGAAAATATTTGTGTTTTAACCCCAGAAGGTTTTTTAGAATTAGAAACAGAATTAAATACATTAAAAACAGTAAAAAGACCAGAAATTATTAGTGCTTTAAAAGAAGCGCGCGCATTAGGTGATTTGTCGGAAAATGCTGATTATGACGCTGCTAGAAATGATCAAGCTCAGATTGAAGCCAAAATAAAAGAATTAGAATATAAATTGGAACATTGTAAAATAGCCAAAACAAAAAAAAGTACTAATCAAGTGGGACTTGGTTCAATTGTTACCATAAAATATGAAGATGGAGAAAGTGAAGAATATAAAATAGTTGGTTCAGCGGAAGCAGATTTGTTTAATAATAAGATATCAATAGAATCGCCCATTGGAGCAGCTGTATTAAATCGGAAAAAAGGTGAAGAAATAGATGTGAAAAGCCCTAATGGAGCTTATAAAATTCAAATTATAAATATTGCTTAAACAGATTAAAATCTGTTTTTTCTTGTCAATAGTAAAAAAATAAGATATACT
>CAYOJY010000036.1:0-9126 GCA_964404455.1 uncultured Muribaculaceae bacterium
ATCTAAATAGAAAAATCAAGTTAAAAAATATCTAACTTGATTATACGAGGAGGAAGAAAATGTATAGTGTCTTTTTTAGTAAAATGGATATAGCTATAGATATTATAGCAAGTAGGTTAAAAGAAATAATTAAAGAAGAACCAAAGGTTTTGATTTTTCCTTGGGCATTCCCTGTAGAAATTACAAGTGAGGAATTTGAAAATGATTATTTTCCTATAGGTGGTAGAAGATATAATAAATATTTGGATTCACTTAAAAAAATTAATATAAAAGAAGAAAATTGTTTAGTATGTAATCCATATAAACATTCAAGCGAAGAATTAAAAAAATTAATAAAAGAAAGTGATATATTAGTATTTCCTGGCGGAAATCCAGAAATGTTTTTTAAAAAAGTATTGCATGATAAAGAAATTATTTATGATATTAAACATTTTAAAGGAATCGTTATTGGCGAGAGTTCTGGTACAGAATTACAATTGAAAAGATATTTTATTACTAGTGCTAATAATTTTTATAAATATTTTTCTTTTTATGATGGCTTTGGATTAATTGATGACCCTTTCTACATGGATGTTCATACTGTAAATGAAGAGAATTATATTAAAGAATTACAGGACGCTTCAAACAACACTAAAAAAACAATTTATGCAATATATGATGATGGAGTTCTTTTATATAATAGAGAAACTAAAAAACTTGAACAATTTGGACAGATAGATATTATTAATCCTATTTCTGAGTAAAAACACTTGAATTTTAATTTGAATTACGTTATATTAGTATCGAAAGGGAGTTAGCAACTTCCGACTGTACTCCTCCATAGTAGAATCTGCTTGAACTTTTGAGCATTTAGATAAACAATCAATTTAAATGAAAAAGATGATTTTGAACGTTAGTGTTCGGAATCATCTTTTTATTATCTCATCATTGATATACCAAATTCCCTGTTTGCCTAAAATTGAATTATTAGAATTGATTTTTCTATTTAATCTTAATTTCCAAGCATACCCATTTCTGATTTTGTTAGTATATATAGGAGATTTTAAGTTATTAATAAAATTATTAAATTCATCATCAATTTTGATGCAATCTTCAATTTCTACTTCAGCTATTATTCTTGATTGAGGAAAATCAAGATTATATGATGCAACTCTTTGCATAGCATCCTTATCTATACCTTTACCAGCATGAATTAGAATTTTGCCTCTATATGAATAGTTCATATTTCTAAATTCATATTCCTTCAATCCCACAGCAACTAAGGAAGCCCATGGCTGTTTTAGGGTTATTACTCTCATTCTTCTTTAAAACCTTCATATGTGCTAAAAGCTAAAATATATAATGATTTTATGATGTCTGGATTTTTTTCTTTTAATTCCTTTATTACTGTATCTTCGTCAACACTTAATTCTTCATTTTCACTAATTATTTCATCTATTATAGTTGGTAATTCTTTACAAATTAGATAGAAAGCATTTTTATCGCCCGTAACTTCTTCATAGAATTTATCAATAGAAACCCTTCGAATATTTTCATTCGTTGTTTTTTGATAATCTAATGAAATACTCCAAACAATATTTTGACTTTTCTTGGCAATTATTTCGACTAAATAACAATCGCAATTATCTTCTTCTAATAATTTCATAGTCATTTTTAAATATGTTTTTTGGGATGCGGCTGCATTCATAGTGTTATGCTTGTTTTTCATTTCAACATAAACTTTAGATCATCATTTCTAGTATATACAACATCAAATCCTATATCTGGAACTTCACATTTTTTAATATATTTAAATAAATTTTGATGAAAATAACCAATTGCGTTTGTATTAGTTTTATCTCTTTGCCTTACTAATTCATTTTCTATAACTTCTTCCAAATCCTTGTTATAAACCTTGCTATCAAAGGTTAATTTTATTGGATCTATAATATTACTATTGAATGTTCTTAAATCAATTGCATTCAATGTATTATCATAAGTTTTTATAGTATTTGAAACATGATTTTTAAAATCTTCTCTAGATATAAAACTTAAACTCCATTTCATTAGATTTCACCTCCATTTAATGCATTCATGATTGCTTCGCCAACACATTTCGCTAATCCAACGGGAACTGCATTTCCAATTTGTTTATAAATATCATTCATTTTTCCAGCAAATTCCCAATCATCAGGAAATGACTGTATTCTTGCATATTCTCTTGTAGTAAAAGGTCTACTTTCTTCTGGATGACATCTATCTGTTTGTTTCATCATGGGAGAACAAGTTAATGTTAAACATGGTTCATCCCAAGAAATTTTTCTGGCAATCCCAGTTCTACCTCCACCCATAAAATAACAGGTTTTCATATATTCTCTCGCTACATCATCAGGTAAATCTTTCCAATATCCTCCAGCAGGGACTAAATCAAAAACTTTCTTTTTACTTTCTGGGTATTTAGCACCTATAGAATCCGGAACATTCTTTAAAACATCTCTTAAAACCGGTTTATATTCATGTGGAATTGGATATTCAAATTTAATTTTATCTTTCAAGTCATTTCTAATACCAATAATTACAACACGTTGTCTTTTTTCAGCTACACCATAGTCCCATGCATTTAATACTTTCCATTCTACTTGATAACCAAGATCTTCAAAAACGTCAACCATTGTTTGTATGGTTTTTCCTTTATCATGAGTAGTTAGTCCCTTAACATTTTCAGCTAGAAACATTTTAGGTTCTAATTGTCTTATAAATTCAGCATAGTAATAAAACATACTTCCTCGAAGATCATCTAATCCTAATTTTTTTCCAGCATAACTAAATGACTGACAAGGATAACCTCCAGATAATAAATCTAGTTCTCCTAATTTCAAATTAAATTCTTTTTTTAAATCACGTTTAGAAACTTCAATAATATCTTCTTCAAAAACATTCCATTTCGGTCTGTTTAATCTTAATGTTTCACATGCTTTTTTATCAAATTCAACTAGTCCTATTGTTTCAAAACCAGATTTTTCTAAACCCAAAGCAAGTCCACCCGCACCAGCAAATAATTCGATGCTTTTTCTTTTGTTCATAAGTGAACCTCCTTCAATATTTTTCTCTAATTAAGTATATCATTTTTTTTGCTTTTTTGATAGTAAATTGATACTACATATTCATGTGCTTTTAAAAAAGAGAAAGTAGTTCTATCATTTGAACTTAACAATGAAACAATAAAAAAAGATGAAGAAAAAGATATATGGGATGTTTCATCAACTATAAAAAGCATAACTATCGATATTTCTTCGAATTAATTAGGAAACAGATTATATTAACAGAAGATAAACATAATTATTTATTCCCAATTAAAAAACCACCAAACTAATTAGTGGCTTTTTTATCTAATTCATGAGCACTTCTCCGACAATAGGAACCCACATAGCTATATGTATGCTGGAAAATACTCGATTTTCCCTACTGTGAATCGGCAAACAAGTTCTCACATTAATATTATATATAACAAATTTTAATTTGGCAACAAAAAAATTAAATAAATATTTTTCTTTGGAACCGTTTAATAAAAACTACATTTAGTGTATAATAAAATTATGTGAAAACATTTGATGTTATGCTTTTATTCAATGTATTATTAATGAAAACGGTTTGAGGTATGATGTTGCTGATGTCAGTATTTCAAATAAAATTTATAGAAAGAAAATTGATATAAGTGAATGGGAATCCAAATGGTCAAAAGATAATGAGACGGAGGTAAATATGAATTATTATGATAATGTAAGCAAAGAAATAAGGGAATATTTTAAGATACTCTCACCTGAATTTCCAGAATGGCTGCACGAATATATAAATACAAAAGAACTATTATCACAAAAATATATAAGTATTACTTGTGGGACAATTTACTCAGACTTATTTGAAAGTGAATTTTTCTTTTCAAGTTTAGATCACTCGGTTGCTGTTGCATTGATTATTTGGAATTTTACAAAAGATAAAAAGCAGACTCTATCTGGGTTGTTTCACGATATAGCGACACCTGCATTTAAACATTGCATAGATTTTCTTAATGAAGATTATATGACACAGGAATCAACTGAAGATTTAACAAAAATAATAATTAAAAATTCGAAAGAAATAACCAGATTATTAAAAAGAGATAATATTGAACTATCAGAAATTGATGATTATCATATTTATCCGATTGCAGATAACGATACACCTAAATTATCAGCAGATAGATTGGAATATTCATTATCAAATGCTTTATTTACCTACAAACAATTAGAGTTTGATTCAATTGATGAAATATACAATGATATTGAAATTCAAACTAACGAAGAAAATGAAATAGAATTAGGTTTTAAAACAAAAAGTATTGCTAGAAAATTTGTAAAAGCAACAAGCAGATTATCAATTATTTATCGTGAAGATAGAACAAGATATTCAATGCAGTTTATTGCCGATATTTTAAAAAGATTAAATAACGAAAAGAAAATAACAAAAGAAGATTTATATATATTAAAAGATAGTGAAGTCATAGATATTATTGAAAAATCTACCTATAAAGAAATATTTAGTATTTGGAAAAATGCTAAGAGTGTTAAGTCTTCTATTGATGAACCAAAAAATGTTTATTATGTTCATCTTAATGCAAAAGTTAGATATATAAATCCATTATTTAAAGGAAAACGAATATCTAAACAGTGTAATATTGCCCAAAAAATGATTGATGAAAATTTATCGTATGATATGAATAAATATGTATATTTAGACTTTGACTTTAATGATTAAAAACAGAAAAAATTACCGATTGATGCTAAATATTATTTTAAATTATCAATAATCTTTTTCGGATTATCAACCATAATTTTATTTATATCGTTAATGCTATAATATTTCTTTAACAATTTAGTTAATCTTTTTTTAATTTTATTATATGGAAAAATATTTGTATGAGCACTTTTTTTATCAGTTTGATAAAAACTCATATCATCTGTACTAAGAACAATATTGTCTAATCCACCTAATAATTTTTCGATATGTTTAATATGTTCTACATAAACATTTTCTATTTCTTTTGAAGTTAATTTATTATTTAGTGATACAAAATTTTTATGTGAAAATAATCCAATATATCCCCTAACTTCTTTTATTTTTTTTATTTGTTCATCAGTTAAATTTCTCTTGTGATTACATATTTTTTTCACATTAGAATGGGATGCATATACAATAACCTCTTTTTTTAATTTTTTTTGTTTTTTAATTAAAGATATCGTATCATTAAAAGTTTTTTCATTCATGTGAGATAAGTCTATGCCAATTCCTAAATCAATAGCCTCAATTAAAAATTCTTCACCTAATTTTGTTAATCCTTTATCACTTTTAATACCTGAACCATATTTATTTTCGTTATTCCATACTAGGTTTATGGAACGTAACCCAAAGTGATATAAAATTTTTAAATCTTCAATTTCTAAATAGTCACATCCTTCAATACCATAAACATAATTTGAATTTAAAGAAAATAATTTATGTTTTTTTATTTCTTTATCTATAATGGAAAACATCGTAACCACCCCATGAAAATCTGGATTATATTCCTCAAAATCAATATCTAATTCATCTTTCATTTCTTTTGGGGACATAAAATATAAATTTAATATCCCGCCATTAATGTTAGTTTTGTAATTTTTACAAAATTTTTTCAGTTTTTTATAATTATTATTTTTATATGCCAAATACACTCGCGTTAATAAATCATAATGAAAATCGTACATAAAACACCCCTTATACAATTCATTATATTATTTTAAAGATATAAAAAGACTGCTTTAAAGATATAACAGTCTGTACAATCAATTTTTATATTTTTGTTCTATTTCTAATAATTTTGCTTTTATATGTAATCCACCTGCATAACCAACTAATTTTTTATTTTTTCCAATTACGCGATGACAAGGTATAATAATTGGAATTGGATTTTTATTATTTGCCAAGCCAATAGCCCTACTTGCTTTTTCATTATTTATTTTGATTGCAATACTTTGATAACTGCAAGTCTCACCATAAGGTATTTTCATTAATTCATTCCATACTTGATTCATAAATTCTGTTCCTTCTGGAGCAATAGGAACACTGAATTTTTTCAATTTACCATTAAAATAATCTTCAATTTCTTTAAAAGTGGTTTTGATAAGAATGGTTTCTTTTTTTATCAAATCAGATATTTCTTCGTTAGTAAATATAATTGAACTAATAGCATTATTTTTTTCAGTAATCCCAATTTTACCTATAATTGTGTCATAAAAATATATATACATATCATATCGTCAACTTCTTTATAACATTTTTAGTTTCATTCATTATTTGTTCAATAAGCTCCGCGACTGGTAATACTTTATTAATAGCGCTAACATTTTGTCCAGCCATTACAGACCCGTTATCGATATCTCCATCTTGGGCTGCTTTGCGTAATGAACCGGCCATTAATTTTTCCATTTCATCTTTTGAATTACAATTATTTTCCAATTTAGCATAGTTTTCAGTTAATGTGTTTTTTAAACTCCTAACCGGAATTCCAATGTTTTTTCCAGTCACTGTTGTTGCATTATCTCGAGCATTGATTATGGCTTGTTTATAATTTTCATGAACAGAGCATTCAGTAGTTGCGATAAATCTAGTTCCCATTTGGACTCCCTTAGCCCCTAAAGCATAAGCGGCAACAACTCCGCGACCATCATATATACCGCCTGCCGCAATTACCGGTACAGATACAGCATCAACTACTTGAGGTAAAAGACCCATAGTTGTCAATTCGCCAATATGACCTCCTGCTTCCATGCCTTCTACAATAATTGCATCTACGCCTAATTTATTCATTTTAAGTGCTTGTTTTAAAGTAGCAACAACTGGAATCGTAATAATGCCCGCTTTTTTAAAACTTGGCAAATACTTTTCTGGTGATCCAGCTCCTGTTGTAACAATTTTTATTCCTTCTTCAATAACTACTTCAACTAATTCATCAATATTATCTGCCATCATCATTAAATTAACACCAAAAGTATTATTTGTTAAAGATTTACATTTATGAATTTCATTCCGAAGTAATGATGCGTTCATTCCACCAGAAGCTATAATTCCTAAGCCACCTGCGTTTGAAACCGCTCCAACAAGCGGAGATAAAGAAATGTAAGCCATCGCTCCTTGAATAATCGGATATTTAATATTTAAAAGCTTTTCTATTGTCATTTTTGCCTCCTATAATGTTTTTAGTCTAAAGAACTTTAATAATTAATTCTTTTTTATTGATTTATTTGTTTTTTCATGAGTTAAATTGTTTAAAATATTTTTATCTAAAAATCTTTTAATTTTATTTTATCAACTTTTTTTTATTATATCATAAATAAAAGTTAATAATTTTTTAACAACATTAATTTTATATTTTTTATCTGCTTTTGCCAGTTATTCTTTCTTTTTTATTTTTTAGGCAAATATTATTTTTATAATAAAATCACCTATTTTTTAGATTTTAATATAATAAAATTGAGGAGGAAAAATTTTGAAAAAAAGATTTATAATTTATCTTACTTGTTTGGTAATAATAATTTTTGGTTCACTAGCTATTTACTTAAAGAAAGATAATGAAAGTTCATCACTAACTAATATAAAATTAGCTGAAGTAACTCATAGTGTGTTTTATACTCCACTTTATGTAGCAATTGAAAATGGTTATTTTGAAGACGAAGGAATTAAAATTGATTTAATATTAACTCCGGGTGCTGACAAAGTTAGTGCCGCAGTATTATCCGGAGACGCTAATATTGGTTTTGCCGGAGCAGAATCAGCAATTTATGTTTATCAAGCTAAAGAAAAAGATTATTTACAAATATTTGGCGGATTAACTAAAAGAGATGGTCAATTTATTGTTTCCAGAAAACCAATAAAAGATTTTAAATTAGAAGATTTAATAGATAAAGAAATTGTAGTAGGACGTTCTACCGGCATGCCAGCCTTAAATTTTATTAATTCTTTAGATAATGCGGGCGTAAACGTTAATAAAATTAAAATTAATAATTCAATTGACTTTGCTTCATTAAGTGGTGCATTTATTGGCGGAACTGGAGATTTTGTCAACTTATTCGAACCAAATGCAACATTATTGGAAAGTCAAGGTTATGGTCATATCGTAGCCAGTGTTGGTAAATTATCCGGAGAAGTTCCGTATACAACTTTTTATGCTAAAAAAAGTTATATTGAAAATAATTCAGAAATATTAAAAAAATTTAATAATGCAATAGCTACAGCTTTGAATTATGTCAAAAATAATGACTCTAAAAAAATTGCGGAAACTATTATTAAACAATTTCCAGATACTAAAATTAATGATTTAAAAATAATGATTGAACGTTATAAAACTGCAGATTCTTGGTTAGATGATCCCTACATCAGTGAAGAATTATTTAATAATTTAGAAAAATTTTTAATAAAGTTTGAATTAATCAATAGTAAAACTTCTTATGTGAATCTTGTAAATAATATTTATGAATAATATATTAACTGTTGATAATTTAGCTAAAAGTTTTTATACTATTGAGGGAGAAATAGATGCAATTAAAAATATCAGTTTTGATGTAAAAGAAAAAGAATTTTTGAGTATTGTTGGCACGAGTGGATGTGGAAAATCTACATTATTAAACATTTTGGCATATTTAGATATTTCTACTAGTGGAACTATTAAATATTTTAAAGAAAAACCAATTATTGGATATATGTTTCAAAGTGATGCCCTGTTGCCTTGGTTAACAATTTTAGAAAATGCTTGCTTAGGTTTAGAAATTCAAGGGATTAAAAATGAAGAAAATATTAATTATACTAAAAATTTACTAATTAATTACGGTTTAATAGATTTTTTAGACAAATATCCTGATCAATTATCAGGCGGTATGAAACAAAGAGTAGCGCTAATCAGAACCCTTGCAATAAAGCCAGATATTCTTTTATTAGATGAACCCTTTTCAGCTCTAGATTATCAAACCCGATTAAGTGTATCTAATGACGTTTATGAAATTATTAAAAATGAAAATAAAACTGTTATTATGATTACTCATGATATAGCTGAAGCCATATTCTAAATTAACATAACCA
>CAYOJY010000037.1:0-8855 GCA_964404455.1 uncultured Muribaculaceae bacterium
AATGCAAATAAGATATTTGCTGGGTTTTGTTATAATAGGCTCGCCGTCTAATTTCAATAGTACTAATGCAAATGAGTTCAATGTGAATTCGTCTGGTAATCTGAACAATAATAATGTGGATAATTCTAATGGCGTGCGTGCGGTAGTTTCTCTGTCATCTGATATCTATTCAGCAAGCGGAAATGGAACGTGGAATGAGCCATATTTGATAAATTAATATCGAGAGAAAAAGCCCTGTCGTCAATCTGAATATATGCGCCGATGCCCTGCCTCGGCGCAGTCGAAAAATTAAGAGCCGTTTTTATTATGCTACATTTTTTATACTATCATTTCTTTTAACATCTGGCTCTGTTGTGATTTGATTTTTCCCGTATTCTTTACTTAAATATAATAATTCATCAGCTCTTTTCAAATTTTGTAAATAATTTTTTTGAAAATCATAATTAATCATTCCTACTGAAATCGTGGGAAAAATATATTTATCAATGGAATTTATATAAATTCCATCTTTAATTTTATTGGAAATATCCTCAAATCGTTTAAGAGCTACATTTTCTTCAATATCGAGCATAGCTATAACAAATTCGTCTCCACCCCAACGACCTACTAAATCGCCCACTTTGATGTTATGGGATAAAATATTAGCAATATTCTCTAGAACTTTATCGCCAATATGATGACCATAAGAATCATTGATATTTTTAAAATCATCAATATCAATTATAGCAAAAATAAACTGAGTTTGACTTTTTATTATGTGACTAACTTTAATTTCAAACATATTTCTATTTAAAATTTTAGTTAAATAATCTTTAGATAAATTTATAAAAACTTCATTAATATTTTTATAAAACAAAAAATAATACACTTTATCTCGAACTTTAAATTTTTTGAGATATTGGGCATAATAATTATCATCGTAAAAAACTACATCATTTTGCATTTTTTTATTTTCATAAAAATTTTCAGGAATATTAGATTTTAATAATACACCAGCATCATCATATACTTCATAATAATCACCAAAAGAGTGTAGCATCTCTAATAATATATTTTGATTTAGCATTCTTACCTCGTTTCTTTTGTACTGCTCTTAATATATTATTTCTTATTAATAAATTATAATTTATATTTCTGTATAAATCAACTAAATAATTAAAAAATTCTTAATGTTAGTTTTTACCATTTTTTAAATATATTGAAAATTGCTTTATATTCTGTTATCTTTATAATATGAAGAAAAAATCAAAAAAGCAATATTTTATATACAATTTGGACAAAAAAAGTGTAAATTTAGCCTTTTTAATCTCTTTTTGCATTTTTTTAATAATTAATTTTAAACATTTTACATTTCTTTTTACCTTAAAAAATTTTTTGATTTTTATTGCTTGTAATTTTATATTTTTAATAATGCATGAATTTCTTCATTTTTTAGGTTATATTCTTGGCGGAGCCGATAAAAATAAAATAAAATTTGGAATTAAAATAGAAAAAGGTTTAACTTATGCAATATGTCAGGATAAATTAAGTAAGAAAAGTGCCATCAGAGCCTTATTACTCCCTTTTATAGTTTTAGGTTTTATGGGATATATTATTGGTATTATATCTAATAATTCTTTATTAATACTTTTATCAATTTTTACCATGATTGGCGGAGTAGGCGATATAATATTAGCGTTATTTTTAAAGAAATTACCGGCTTCTATTCAATACCAAGAAAGAGATAATCCCTTGGAATTTTTAATAATAGATAATCATAATAAAATTTATTATGGCTTTGGAATTGAATTTAAAGAAAAAATAAATAATATTAAAATAAATACAAATAAACTTGAAATTAGCAATTTTTCCAAAATCATATTAAGTATATTTATTATATTAGGATTTCTATATATTATTAAATAAGTATAAAACCTTAAAAATTTTAATTTTAAAAATGATGAAATTGACAAAATAACCGTTATCATGCTATAATTAACTCCATCAATGGGGGTTGATTATATTTTGAATATTTCAATCTTAATTGGATTATTTTTTAATTTAAGGAGAAATTAAGTTATGAATTATGAAATTATGAATTATGAAGACTTTATTACAGAAATACCCGAAGAAACAAAGGCTCTAATTTTAAAAACCATCGATATTTATTCAGCTATAGAAAACCAAGAATTGGTATGTAATGCCTATAATTTAACTGGGCCTATTATGAAAAAGGCTTTAAATAAAACTGATAAAAAGTGTGTATCATTATTTTTAGCTAGTTTATTAAATGACGGTGACATTGCCGAAAAAATGAATGAATGCGATGTGACTGCGGCTGGCGTAATAAGCTATTTAATGAATCATGACAAATTTAAAGCAAAAATATTTAGTAACAGGATTTTCCAAAATTATAAAAAAGATTTGGTGTTGCCATATTTAAAAGAACTTTTTAACTTTAAGATTGGTAACAAAGATCTAAAAAAATTAACAGATAAAGATTATAAAAAGTATTTTGAAGAAGAATTTAAGTTATTATTAAAAAATTTAAAAGAGGAAAAAGAAATCGCTTATGGTACTTTATCAAACGATATGTTTTTTGCTGAAATTATCATTTATAATTTAGCCTTTGGAGATATTTGTGGATCAAATGTAATTAAATGGTTATATAATTATAATCACTGGCATGATGATTTCTCGGGAATTTATTATCATTCTTCTTATGAAATGATAAAAAATTTGATGGAAAAAAAACTTAAAGATGTTGGAAAAACTAAAAAAGAATACACAAATCCTTTTCAAAATATAAATTTATCATTCTTAGAAAAAGAAATTGATTCAACAAATGATATATTAAAAAAATATGGAGAATTTTTAACCGAAAAAAATATTTAACTAATCCCGCGATTGGTCGTGAACTAGAGCTGGAAAATTTAATGTTATCGTTGCTTACTCCAGAAAAATCCCCTATGTTAATAGGTGAATCTGGTGTTGGAAAAACAGCTATTGTTGAAGGATTAGCATATTTAATAAAAAATAAACAAGTTCCTAAAATATTACAAAATGTTAAAATAATTAAAATAAATACAGCAACAATTTTAAGTAATTCCATATACCGGGGGATGTTTGAGCAAAGAGTAGAAAATATTATTCAAGAATTAATAAAAAAACCAGATTTAATATTATTTATTGATGAAATTCATACAGTTATTAGCGCCGGCAGTAGCTCGAGTCAAGACCTAGATTTTGCTAATATTTTAAAACCATATTTAGACCGTGGTCAAATAAAGATGATAGGCGCGACCACCAAAGAAGAATATGAAAAATATATTATGAAAGATGCTGCATTTAAAAGAAGATTTGAAAGCGTTAATATATTAGAGCCTAGTGAATTAATTATTAAACAAATACTTAAAGGAAGTATACCTAAAATAGAACAGGCAACTAAAGTTAATTTTGATTTTAGCGCTGAAGATGAAACAAGGATATTTGAATATATTATAAATTGTACTAATAAAAAACATAGGGTTTACAACGATAAAGTTTATAATCCCGATTTATCTTTAACGATATTAAAAAAATCATTTGCTTTTGCAGCCTTGTATGGATTGAATAATGTGCGAATTCAACATATAGCCGAGGCGATTAAAACTTGTGAAAAAATAAATGAAAGTACGCGTAATAGACAAGCAAATGAATTGATGGCTATTTTTAACCGGGATCAAGAAATATCAGAATCATCTTGTAGAATCATTCCCTTTCCCACTAAAATAAAATAGCAAAAAAACCTGGTTTCCAAAAATGAACTGGGTTTTTATATGAATAAACTAAATTTAATTTGTAAGGAATTAATCCAGATAAAAAAAATTGATTTTAAGCATACATTTTAGTATAATTTAAATACAAGAGGTAAAGATGGCAAAAAAAATTTTATATATACTACTGAAAAATGGAGCGAAAATTATAATGTTTTTTTATAAACCGATTATTGTTGGGAAAGAAAATATTCCTAAAAAAGGCAAAATTTTATTTGCGGGAAATCATACTAATAATTTAGATGGAATCTTATTATTTGGGGTTATTCCTAGACAAATTTATTATTTAGCCAAAAACAGCTTATTTAAAGGCTTTTTA
Organism: uncultured Muribaculaceae bacterium; assembly: GCA_964404455.1. Taxonomy (GTDB): domain Bacteria; phylum Bacillota_I; class Bacilli_A; order RF39; family UBA660; genus CAKOSP01. Next base: position 4,114 of record CAYOJY010000037.1, read on the forward strand.
AAACCTATTATGAAAGGTTTAGATCTTATTCCTGTAAATAGGGGACAAAGAGATGAACAAAGTAAAAAAATAGCTATAAATTATTTGGAAAAGAATAAAGCCGTTGTAATTTTCCCTGAAGGAACGATTAATCGAACTGAAAAAATAATAATGCCATTTAAGTATGGAGCTGTTTCAATAGCAAATAAAGCAGAATCGCAAATTATTCCTTTTGCAATTGTTAATGAATATAAATTTTTAAAAAGAAGTGTTAAAATAATATTTGGTAAAGCATATAAAGTAACAGCGGATTTAAAAAAAGAAAATGCCGAATTAATGCAAAAAGTAACTAATTTAATGAAAGAAGGTAAAAAAGATGTTAAATAATATAATATTATTTTTAAAAGACATAAAATTACAAATTGAAAAATATTTAAGTAAGGACTCAGGAGAAGAACATCCTTGGTATGATTTATACGAAAATGCGCCAAAACATCTGGATTATCCATACAAAACAATGTATGAATTAATTTTAGAACAAGCTAAAAAACACAGTAACGAAAAAGCTTATAATTATTTTGGTAAAAAATGTAATTATAAAACTTTTAATGAGCAAATTATTAATGCGGCAAAAGGACTTCGAATGATAGGGGTAAAAAAAGATGATAAAGTTACTATTTGTATGGCTAATACCCCAGATGCCATAATCATGTTTTACGCGGTTAATATGGTCGGAGCGATTGCTAATATGGTACACCCTCTAGCCAGTGAAGAAGAAACCAGACTTTATTTAACTAAAAGTGGAAGTAAATATGTTCATTGTTTAGACTTGGTATATAAAAAATTTTCTAATTTAGATAAAGATTTGAATTTAAAGAAAATAATCATCTCTAAAATAAGTAGCAAAATGCCCCCTCACCTTAATATTTTATATAAAATAACTAAATCACCACCATCTATCCCATATTCAGATAAAGTAATAAGTTTTAAAAATTTAAACAACTTAGGTGAGGAATACCCTTTATCACCTAAAGTTAATGTTAGGGCTAAAGATGATGCAGTTATTATTTATAGTGGTGGTACAACTGGCGATCCCAAAGGGGTTGTGTTAACTAATATGAATATTAATGCTATGGCTTTACAATGTTATAAAATGGCTTATCCAATTAATCAAGGAGACTCTGCTTTAGCTACATTACCTATATTTCATAGTTTTGGATTAGGGGTTTTAATCCATACTTTATTTATTCATGGCATAAGTATAGTTTTAGTTCCGGGATTTAATGCAAAAGATTTTGGAAAATTAATTCAAAAATATAAACCGCAAATGATTGTTGGTGTTCCTACAATGTTTGAAGCTTTAATCAATTCAAAAATTAAATCTAAAAAATCTATGAAATCATTACATACTATCATATGTGGAGGAGATTTACTTAATTCAACATTAAGAGATAAAGTAGATATTTACTTAAAAGCTCATGGCTGCGAAGCTAAAATTAGAATGGGATATGGATTATCTGAGACCAGTGGAGCCTGTTCATTAACCCCAAGAAATTATTTTAAAGAAGGGGGAATTGGAATCCCTTTTCCTGATACTTTAATAAAAATATGTAAAATTGGAACTAGGGAAGAATTAGAAATTGAAGAAGTTGGCGAAATTTGCGTAAGTGGCCCATCGGTGATGAGTAGATATTTAAATGATATTAAAGAAACTAATAAAGTGTTAAAAAGACATAAAGATGGCAGAATTTGGCTTCATACTGGTGATATCGGTTATTTAAATAATCAAGGAATGTTATTTTTTAAATCCCGCTTAAAAAGAATGATTGTATCTAATGGGTATAATATTTATCCTCAATATTTAGAAAAAATAATTATGGAACATCCGGCAATTGAAACATGTACTATTATTGGGCTGCCGCATTCTTATCGACAAGCAGTTCCCAAAGCTTATATCGTTCTAAAAGAAAATTTTGAAGATACGGATATTATACGTAAAGAAATCGAAAAATTTTGTGAAAAAAGAATTAATAATTACGAATTACCCCATGAATATGAATATGTTAAATCATTACCAACCACATTATTAGGTAAGGTTGCTTTTACTAAATTAGGTGAAACAAATAATGAAAAGAATTAACAAAATTATTCTTAATATATACAAAGTTATTTTAGGAAGTATATTTATTTTATATTATCGTCCTAAAATGATTAATAAAAAAGTAATTCCAATCAAAGGTCCGATCATTATTTGTGGAAATCATAAACATTTATTAGATCAATGTTTAACCATTCTGTCAACCATTAGACCAATTACTTATATGGCAAAAAAAGAATATTTTGATAGTAAATTTAGTTGGTTTTTTAAAGGCGCTGGATGCATTTGTGTAGATCGAGAAAACAAAGGTGGTAATTCTTTAAACGAAGCAATTGAGACATTAAAAAATAAAGGTGCTATTGGGATTTTTCCGGAAGGAACAAGAAATAAAACAACAAAAATTTTATTACCTTTTAAATTTGGAACAGTTTCTTTAGCTAAAAAAAGTAATGCTACAATTGTTCCCTTTGGTATAACTGGCGAATATAAATTTTTCAAAAATAATTTAAAAATAAAATATGGAACCCCTTTTAAAGTAGGCAATATGACACTTGAAGAAGCAAATCAAAAACTTTATGAGGAAGTAAAAAAAATAATTACAAAGTGAGGATATAATGCAAGAAATTATTATAAATATTATGGAAGTGTATGGGTACCTAGGTATTTTATTATTAATCTGTATTGAAAATATCTTTCCCCCAATTCCCTCAGAAGTAATTTTAACTTTTGGTGGATTTATGACTAATTATACTAGTTTGAATGTTCCTTTTGTGATTATTGCATCAACTATAGGAGCCATTTTAGGAGCCTTAATTTTATATTATGCGGGAAGTATTTTAAACAAGGATAGATTAATTAAAATTATTACCAGTAAGTATGGTAAGTTATTAAGATTAAAGCCTAAAGATATTGAAAATGCCAATGACTGGTTTAATAAAAAAGGGACTAAAACTGTTTTTTTCTGTCGTTTTATTCCAATTGTTCGTAGTTTAATTTCTATTCCCGCGGGAATGAATAAAATGAAAATAAGTAGTTTTTTATTTTATACCTTACTAGGTACCTTAATTTGGAATACCGTTTTAGTAGTTTTAGGAAGTATAGTGGGAGAGAAATGGCCAATTATTGTTAGTATATTAAATAAATACTCTAAAATAACTTTAATAATCTTAATTATAATGTTTATTAGTTTTATTGTTTGGTATTATTCAACTAGAATAAAAAAGGAAAATAAATCATGATTGATATTTTAAAAATAATAATTTATGGAATTATTGAGGGAGTTACTGAATGGCTTCCCATAAGTAGCACGGGACATTTAATTTTATTAGAAAATTTTATGAAATTAAATGTTAGTGATGAATTTTTAGAAATGTTTCGGGTTATTATTCAACTTGGAGCTATTTTAGCAGTTGTAGTTTTATATTTTAATAAATTAAATCCATTTAGTTTAAAAAAAGATAATACCGAAAAAAAAGAAACCTGGAATTTATGGTTAAAAGTTTTAGTAGCATCTGTTCCTGCTGGTATAATTGGTTTATTATTTGATAACGCTATTAATAATGTTTTTTATAATTACATAGTAGTGTCTTTAACTTTAATAATTTATGGAATAATATTTTTAATTATTGAAAATAAAAATAAAACGGAAAGAATAACCGATTTAAAAGATTTAACTCTTAAAATAGCTTTAATAATTGGTTTTTTTCAAGTACTAGCTTTAATTCCTGGAACAAGTAGATCCGGTGCAACAATCATCGGGGCAATGATTTTAGGTACATCAAGATCTGTTGCGGCAGAATTTACATTTTTTTTAGGTATTCCTATAATGTTTGGCGCTAGTTTATTAAAAATGCTAAAATTTGGTTTTATCTATAATCAAACAGAAATAATAACATTATTAATCGGTTTGTTAGTAGCTTTTACAACAGCTTTAATAACAATTAAATTTTTAATAAATTATATTAAGAAAAATGATTTCAAGATATTTGGCTGGTATCGAATAGTTTTAGGTTTGATAGTAATAAGTTACTTTTTAATCTTTTAATATGCCTTAAATATTTTAAAAATATAATAATATTAACTAAAAGTAAGCAAAAAAGAAATTGCCTTATATTTTAAAAAATGATATTATTTATAATAGAGAAGAGGCAAAAGTTTATGAATAATAAAAAAACATATGGAATAATAGCAGTAACTGCAGTCCTTTTAACCGTAATAGGAGTAACTTTTGCTTATTTTATTGCCAATTTTGGCGCCGGATCAAGCACTAATATTAATATAGAATCAAAAACAACCGATAAATTATATTTTGTTGAAGGTCAACCTATAAGCATTGTTGCAATCCAGGAAAACTTTGATGAAGGTATGGGTAATTTAAGTGATTATACCGTAACAAGTGCCAATTTAAAAGCTAATACTAATACAAATATGGCTAGCGAAAATTATAATGTCTTCTTTGTGATAGATTATAATGATTTTGAATATACAACCGAAGATAAAAAGTCTGAATTAATAATGAAAGTAACTAATCCGAGTGGAGTAGAAGTAACCTCAATTCCCGGACTCCATTATAAAACCGGCGAAGTATCAGGATTTGATATTACCGAAGGCTATGGCTCATTTGAAATAGCAAAAGATTATTTAATTGAAGCCACTAGTGAAACTA
>CAYOJY010000038.1:0-8522 GCA_964404455.1 uncultured Muribaculaceae bacterium
CATACAAACTTAATTAAAATAAAAAAATCTTAGTTCAAAAGAATTAAGATTTTTTATTTGATGTTATTATTAAGTAACCAACACCGCCAATAATTACGGCAAAAATTCCTAAAATAATATAAACATCTGAGTTATTAGTTTTAGCATCTGTTCCCAGATATACTATGTTTTCAGCTTCACAAGCTTCTTTTAATGTTTCTTTTTTATAATCTCCACTTTTTTTAGTTATGACCTTCTGCACAATATCAACATATTCTGCGCTTTCATAATTTTTTAAAGCTGCTTCAATTATTTCATCAGCATAAATTTCATCAAAGCCAACTAAATGATAATTATCACCAATTAAGATAAAAGGTACTCCTTTTTCGCTAATATCTAATTCTTCTTTAACTGCCGTAAAAAGAGTTTCATTCGCTGGATTTTTCCAAGTTTCATAAGCTATAACATTGAAATAATCATTATATTCGCCTTTTAATTCATTAAAATATTTTAAAGCGTATTGACAATGCTGGCAACCATCACCTCTAAATATATATATCGTAACTTTTTCATGTTCAGTTACTGTTGGTTTTTCAATGGCTTTAACATTTGTTGAAATAAATACCCCAATTAATCCCATTATAATTAATAACTTCTTCATTTTTCCTCCCAAAACATTATATCATCGTTTTTTTAATTTATAAAGCTTTTATAAGCTTTTACAATTTTAACTAAAATCTCTTTTTCATCTATTTTTATTTCATTGGTCGCAATTAAAGTAGCCAAACCATTGGAATATAACCATAAATTCATAAACAATTCTTTTGCTTCTTCAAAAGTCAAACCTTGTTTATTTACTAAATTAATAATTGTTGATTGATTCCACTTTTCATCTAATACATTATTTAAATTTTTCCATTTTAAATTATGAGATAAAAATAAACTAACAAATAAATTTTTATATTTTTGAGCAAATTCAACATAAGCAATACACAGGGTTAATAAAGCTTTTTTATTATCTACTCGACTGTTAATGAATTCATCATATTGGCGATATATTTCTTTATATACCTCTTCTTTTATTTCTTCCATCCCACCAAATAAACGGTATAATGGTTTTGTTGATACGCCTAATTGTTTAGCTAAACCTCTCGCATTTAACTGTTCCCAACCATCAGAATTAATTAGTTTTACTCCGCCTTTTATTATACTATCTTTACTGATTTCAATAACTTTTGGCATAAAATCCCTCCCTATGGTAACTTATGTTTCTATTATAACAAGTAGAAAAAAATTTGTAAAGATTTATTTATAGTCATCTAAGAAAAAATATTTTTGATCATCTTTAACATAACCTAATACTTGATTTAAGTTAATATTTTCCATTGATTTAAAAATATTATTATCAATAAATTGATTTGTTTTTCTTAATTCTTCAATCAATTTTTTTATTTCTAATCTTTTAGAAGATTCTTGTTTTAAATTACAGGCACAGCCAATAAATGATAAATCACAGTATTTAGCCCAAGCTAAAATATCTTTTTCTTTAATTAAATACATAGGTCTTATTAATTCCATTCCTAAAAAATTAGTGCTGAATAATTTAGGCATCATAGTATTTATTTTCCCATTATAAAATAAAGATAATAATATCGTTTCAATGACATCATCAAAGTGATGCCCCAATGCAATTTTATTACATCCTAAACTTTTAGCATAATCATATAAATAACCCCGTCTCATTCGAGCGCATAAATAGCATGGATTATCTTCATTTAATTTTTGAGCAACTTCAAAAACATCAGTTGTAAAAATATTTAATTCAATACCAAGTGTTTTAGCATTATTTTCAATTATTTTTTTATGTTTTTCACTATAACCTGGATTCATACAAATAAATTTTAAATCAAATTTTATTTTCCCGTGTTTTTTTAATTCCTGTAAACACTTAGCTAATAAAAATGAATCTTTACCCCCACTTATACAAACCGCAATTGTATCAAATTCTTTAATTAATTCATAATCCGTTACAGCTTTAGTAAAATGACGCCAGATTTCTTTCCTGAATTTTTTAATTATACTTTTTTCAATTTCTTCTAAAATCATTTAATAACATCTTTCTATATTTTATTTCTTTATTAATGGATTATTCTAATATATTTAAATTATTATTTCTTATATGGGCTATAAAATCATTTTTAATTTGCTCTAATTCTCCTTGTTCTAAGGTTTTATTATTTGATGATAAAGTAAATCTAATTAAATATTTATTAAAATTACTATCATGATAGACGTCAATTAATTTATAATCCTGAATATATTCATGAATAAAATTATTAACAATCTTTTCTAAATTTAAATAATTACTTTCTTTATCCATTATGATTGTATAGTCTAATACTACATTTTGGAATTTACTTAATTCTTTTACTTCATACGCATTTTTTTCAATTTTTAAAAACTGATCAAAATCAATTTCAATTGTAGCGGCAACTTTTTTCTTTCCTAAATTAAACGTAACTGTGGGCGTAATGATATTAATTTGACCAATAATGTTATTATTTATAATAATATTTAAACCATATTCTGGCACATAATAATCATAACCCTTACTTAGTTCGTAACTGATATTAACGTTTTTCATAGTTTTAAATAATTCTTTAACAATTAGTTTAGCTTTATTATATATATTTTCAACATTAACAATATTATCCGCTAAGATAATTGAAAGTCTTCTTTTATTATCTTTTCTGTTTATGACGGTTCCAATTTCGTAAATAATAAAATCATTAAAATATTTAAAATTATTTCTCACAAACGGCAATAGTGATAATGATAATTCATCTCTTAAAATATTATTATCAACTTTATTTACTACTACAACATTTTGCTTTTCAATACCACATTCCTTTAAAAATGCTGAATCATACCATAAGTAAGAGTGAACTTCGGATGCGGAATATTTTTTAGTCAAAAATTCTTTTACTTTATACTCTTCGTCATAGATAGTTTCGTGGATTTTAAAAGTGCTTTCTACCATTAGAGGTTTTTCTAAAATATTTTCATAACCATACATTCGAGAAATTTCCTCAATAATATCGGCGTCCATTGAAATATCTTTAGTTGCTCTAAAAGTGGGAATCTGAACTTTATATATATTTTGCTTAACTTCAACATTAAATTCTAATGATTCTAAAATTTGAATTACCGTTTCATCTTTTAGTTCAAAACCCATATATTTAGTTAATTTTTCTTTTGGTAATTCAACATATTTAAGGGCACTAATAGCGGGATAAATATCCGTTAAATTAGAACCTATTTTAATGTTTTTATCTATTTTTTTCAATAAGTAAATAAATCTTTTTATTGCTAAATCACACCAATGAGGATCTAAAGACTTCTCATATCTTGTTGAAGCTTCGGTTCTTAAACCAAGGCTTGTTGAGCCTTTTCTAATAGTTGTTGCCTCAAAGGTTGCTGATTCTAAGATTATATCTTTGCTGCTTTCAATAATTTCGCTATCAAATCCTCCCATAATACCAGCTAAACCTAAAATTTTTTCTTTGTCTTTAATCAATAAAACATCTTTGGTTAATTTCCTTGTTACTTTATCCAAAGTAACAAATTCTTCACCATCTTTTGCCATTTCTACTAAAATATTGTTAACAGCCGAAGCATCAAAAGCGTGCATTGGCTGACCCATTTCCAGCATAATATAATTAGTTAAATCCACAGCTAAAGAAATAGAACGAAAACCAACATAATTTAAAAATAATTCCATTTCAATCGGAGTTTTATTTTGAGTGATATTTTCAATTTTAATTGCTGTATATCTTAAACAATTATCTTTACTCGCAATTTTTAAATTCAAATCTTTTAAGTTATTATTTATATCAAATAATTCTAAAGGAATCAATTTGTTATTGGTAATTGCTGCGATTTCTCTTGCTATCCCAAAATGTCCCCATAAATCAGGACGGTTAGTTAATGATTTATTATCTATTTCGATTATAATATCATCAATTGGTAAAATCTTTTTTAAATCTTCACCCACTAAGGTATCTTCAGGCAGCTCTAAAATCCCAGCCGAATCATTATTTATGCCTAATTCAAAACCGGAGCAAAGCATCCCTTCGCTTAATATCCCCGCAATCTTTTTTTCAGAAATAGTAAAACCTGATATCGTCCCGCCTATTTTTACTAAGGGGACTTTTAATCCCACCAAAACATTAGGGGCTCCACATAAAATATTATATATTTTTTTGCCGTCTGTAACTTCTAAAATATGATAATTTTCTTTAGTTGGGTGTTTTTCACATTTAATTATTTCTGCTACTACAACATCTTTAATATCTTCCCCTTTAATAAAAATGTCTTCAACTTCAGCTGTTCTTATTGAAAATTTATCCCATATTTTTAGCCAATCAATTTGATCACTGTTTTCTATATGAGTTTTTAATTTATTACATGATATTTTCATTATTAATTAAACTCCTTTAAATATCTTAAATCACCAGAATTTAAAATTCTGATATCATTAATTTTATATTTCATCATAGCTAATCTAGCTAACCCAAGTCCAAAAGCAAAACCATTATATTCATCAGAGTTAATTCCGCTTTCTTTTAATACATTGGGATGAATCATTCCACAAGGACAAAGTTCAATCCATCCCGAATTTTTGCAAGTAGAACAACCTAATCCATTACATATTACACAAGAACAATCAAGTTCAAAGCTAGGTTCCGTAAAAGGGAAATATCCCGGTCTTAATCTAACCTCTAAATCTTTTTGAAAAACTTCTTTTAAAAAGCCTTTGATAACATATATTAAATTACTTATGGAAATATTTTTATCGATAACCATCCCCTCTAATTGAAAGAAGGTATTTTCATGAGAGGCATCTAAATCTTCATTTCTAAAGCATCTGCCTGGAGCACATATTTTAATAGGTACTCCATAACTTTGCATAGCTCTTACCTGGTTTGTTGATGTATGCGTTCTTAAAAGCATTCCATTTGATAACCAGTAAGTATCTTGCATATCTCTGGCGGGATGATTTTTAGGAATATTTAAAGCTTCAAAGTTATAATAATCTGTTTCCATTTCCGGTCCACTAACAATGGTAAAACCCATTCTTTTTAATATCTCAGTTACTTCTTGTCCTACAATTGTAATTGGATGAAGCGAACCCAATTGAGAATAAATAGGGTATGTTGGATCAAAATTATAATCAACTTTTGTATTTATTTCAATTATTTTTTTATTAATTTTTTCTTCCAATTCTTTTTTAATATTATTTAAAAGCGGTCCTATTTTCTTCTTTTCTTCATGGGATAAATTTTTTAAATTAATTAAATAATCATTAATTTCACTATTCTTACCCAAATATTTTGCTTTAATATTTAATAAATCAGCTTCTTTTAAAGCATTTTCAATCTCTTTTAAAGCATTTGCCACTATTTTTTGTAAATTATTTTCCATTTGACTTCCTTCTTTCTAAAAAAAATCATAAACTAAGTTTAAGCAAGGACGAGCTTTGCCCGCGGTACCACCTTAATTTATGAATTATCATACACTTTAATTTATAACGTAATTACCCGCTTAACACTCCTTAATTCGAATTTCTTTTAATAAATTTGCTATTAATAATTTCACCTATATATTAATTCTCTAAATTAGTTTTATTAAAATACTTATATTAATTCCTCGTATTAATAATTATCACATTTCAGTTCCATAAAGCTTTCAGGATGATCACATACTGGGCATACCTCTAATGCATCTTTACTATAATAGACATGGCCACAATTTCGACATATCCAAATAACTTCTTCCTCTTTATGAAATACTGTATCATTTTTTATATTATTCATTAATGTTAAATATCTTTGTTCATGTCCTGCTTCTATTTTTGCTACACCTTTAAATAATCTGGCAATTTCATCAAAACCTTCTTCATTAGCAACTTTAGCAAATTCAGCATACATTTCGGTCCACTCATAATTTTCCCCGTTCGCAGCATCTCTTAAGTTTTCAGGCGTTGATGGTATTTTCCCGCCATGTAATTGCTTAAACCAAAGTTTAGCATGTTCTTTTTCATTATTTGCGGTTTCCTCAAAGATTGCAGCGATTTGTTCAAACCCATCTTTTTTAGCTTTTGATGCATAATATGTATATTTTGTTCTTGCTTCACATTCTCCTGCGAAGGCTATTCTTAAATTTTCTTCTGTTTTACTGCCTTTTAATTCCATGTTTCCTCCTCATATTAAAATATTAACATATTTTATTCTAATCGTCAATTTTAGTTCTTAATATTTTGAATTAATTTTTTTAGTATTTCCGGATTATTAATTTTAGCCACCAATGTATTTTCATTTTCTTTTTTTGTATCAAAAAATGCAATTTTTTCAGGAATTATTTCATCATTATCCAAAATACCCATCCCTAAATAATATTTTTTATTTTCATATTCTACAACATCTAGAATAATATATCTTTCTTTTGTTTCAAGTACTATAATAACATTCTTTTTCATTATTTACCATCCACTAATTTTAAAATATCATCGATGGTAACTTGCTTCTTAGCTATTATTTCTTTTGAATTACTTACTTCGTCTTTTTTATTTTCCACTTCTATTATATCGATTACTTTTAAATATTGTAAATCATCTTCATCATCAAATTCTAATGAGCTTAATAATAACTCTAATTCCTCATATATTTCTTCAATTGATTTTTCACTTTGCAATCTTCTTTCAATTAACCTAATCCCATGATCAGTTTCTTTTATTTCGTCAATATCTTTGGCTTTAAGCGAGTCATCATTTTTAGCATTTTCATCTTCAATTTCTTTTTCTATTTTTAAAAGAGAATCTTTGATTTTTTGATTAAAATCTTTTAAAAATCCTATACCAAAATTATTTAATAAATTAGAATATTCCAATAAATTATTTAAATTTTCATTATAATCAGAAAGCATATTTTCTGGAACTTCCAAAGTGCTGATTTTATTAAAAAAATCAATTACTCTTTTATTATCAATTTCAAAAATAATGTTTTCTAATTTTTTGATATCATTCTCATTATCACTTAATAATGTATTTAAATCATCTTGACGATCAGTTAAATATTTATCTTTTTGATTGCTGTAAACATTTTTAGAGATTCTTTCTTTTAAAGATATAAACTTTTTATTTAATTGTTTTAATTCAATTTCTAAAACATTTAAATCATTTTCATTTATATAAGGTAATGTTTCTAAAACCGAAATTAATTCTCTTAATTTTAAAGATGCTTCACTGTATTTATTTATACTTACTAAATTATATAAATCATTCGCCAAACAAAATGGTGTTGTTAATAAGTTTAATTTGTCTTTTTCTAATTTATTTAATTCTTTTTTAATTTTTTCTAATTCCTCTTGATCTTTTTTCTTTAAATCATGATCAAAATAATTCAGTTCATTTTCTAAACATTTTTGAATATCCCTTAATTTATTTTTATTATTTTTTAATATATCTTCAATATCATCTTTGGTCGCTCGTAATAATTCTTCTTCTAATAAATTTTCTTCTAATTCTTTTTCTAATTTTCTCATTTCATTTAACCATAAATCTAATTTCTTTTCATTCTGGTTAATTATTCTTTCATAATTATCTTTGTTTTGGTTATTTGCTACCAACTTACTAGTTAAATTTTTAATTAATTCTTTATACTTTTCCATATTATTTTTAGCAACTTCTAAATTTATGGCAATTCTTTCTTTATCGTTATAATTATTTGCTAATTTTTCTTTTATATTATTTAAGGTTTTCTCATCTTTTTTAATTTTTTTTTGTAAGCTAATTTCAGTATTTTTATCCATCACTTCCGCTGATTCATCAAAATATTTTTCACTGGTCATACTTTTATTAATTAATGCTATTTTTTCCATTTTATCATTAATTTCTTTATTAATCTTCTCTAATAATTCATTAAATTCTTCTGTTGTATAATTAGTGCCACTTAAATTAATTAAACGTTTTATTAATTCGTATACATTATTTTTCATTATTAGTCTCCCTTTTTATTTTCTTATGTGATAATAATATCATATTTTTTTTTAATTTTCAAATATTATAAATACTTCAAAAATATACAATTTGAACACTTTTATGGAAAAAATTGGTAATTTTGAGATAATGGTATAAGGTGGTAATTTTATGAACCTTGGAGAATTTGTTAAATATATGAGAAAATCTCGCGGATATACACAAGTTGAAATGTCTAAGCTGCTTTTTATTGCCCCTTGTACATTATCACATTATGAATCTAGCACAAGAATGATGCCCTTTAATACTTTTAAAAAAGCTATGGATATTTGTAATTATAATTTGAAAATTATTGATTGTATTAAAAATAAAGATATAACTGATGAAGAAATGAAAAGATATTTAAAATAAATTAGTTAAAAAAAGAGTTGTGAATTTACAACTCTTTTTTTATTTTAATTGAAATCTCAACCGCACCACTTTGTAATAATTATATTTTATGTGAAAA
>CAYOJY010000039.1:0-8257 GCA_964404455.1 uncultured Muribaculaceae bacterium
TTTTAGAGAAAAACATTAACTTTATAAAAAAATTGTGTTAAAATGATTATAGAAAGGGAGGTTTAAATATGAATATAAAGGAAAAAGCAAAACATTTTGCCATTAATGCTCATAAAGGTCAAATAAGAAAAAATGAACCTGATAAACCTATGATCATTCATCCAATAAATGTTGGTATGTTATTAGAAGAATATGGTTGCAGTGACAATGTAGTTGCTGCTGGGTATTTACATGATGTTGTTGAAGATACAGAATATAATTTAAAAGATATTGAAAAAATATTTGGCTGGAATATTGCTAATCTTGTAAAAGGGGCAACGGAACCAGATAAATCATTATCTTGGAAAGAAAGAAAACAGCATACCATAGATAAAATCAAAAAAATGTCTTTTGAAAATAAATTAATTGTGTGTGCAGATAAAATAAATAATTTAGAAGATTTAATGTTAAAATTTCATAAGACTGGAATTAGAGATTTTTCACGTTTTAATGAAGGTGAAGAACAACAGAAATGGTATTATACGGGAGTATATGAAAGTCTTGTTTTTAATCAAGATAGCGAATTACCCATTTTTTTGAGATTAAAGAATGTTTTAGACATCGTATTTTACAATAAAAGAAATGAAAATTTAGAAAATATATTTTCATCAGATCCAAATTATTATCATAAATTAATTAGTTTACATTCTAAAAAAGTAGAACTACAAAGGCTTAAAAATTTGTGTAGCCTACCTAAACCATTTGTTGTTGAATTTTGTGGAACACCAAGAACTGGAAAAACAACTATATTAAACAAATTATATGATTTTTTTAAAAAAGGTGATTTTTCAGTTAATTTAGTTAATGAATTAACAACATCTAGTTATTATAAAGAAATATTATTACCCCAAATAAAAGATATGCCAATCGATGAATTAAATATAGCGATTATAAAAGAAGTTAAAAAACAACTTTATGAAGCTATATCAAAAGATGACGATATTATTCTCATTGATAGATCATTAAATGATAGAGCAATTTGGAATTATAGAAGATTTGCTAATAATGATATGACAGAAGAACAATATAAACAAATTACCCAGCACTATTCTGCTGTTTCAAAAGAATTAATTGATATGTTAGTAATTTGCTATACGGACTCTCAAACATCATTAAAAAGAGATTACATAAACAGTCTAGCACTAGAAGAAAGAAGATTTTTAAATGTTGATAATATTGAAGAATACAATCAAAGTATGGAAATTTCAATGAACGTTTTTAACCAAAGTGTAAATAGTATTTATAGACTAGATACTACTGATATTTCTCCAAGAGATTCTTCTGTATTAATTGCCGAGAATATTATGTCGGTAATGAGAAAAAAATATATTAAATCATTTAATAATAGTATTAATTATTAGGGTTTCATATCTAAAAATGGCAAAATAATTGTCCTATATATTATATATCTTACGCAGATTTTGTTTAGTAAGGTCATTTGAGTTGGCAAAAACAGTATTGTAAAAACTATTGTTTTAAATTATAATGTTTTTAAGGAGAATGATGATAATGGAATATTTAGATACGTATGATGAAAATAAAAATTATTTAGGCAAACAAACAAGAAATTATGTACATTCTAAAGCTTTATGGCACAATACAGTACATTGCTGGCTATATGATAGTAATGGTAATATTTATTTTCAAATAAGAGCGGATGAAAAGACTTTTTATACGACTGCCTCTGGCCATGTTTTAGCAGGAGAAACAATTAAAGAAGGCTTTGGGAGAGAAATTAAAGAAGAATTAGGAATTGATATTGATTATGATAAAGCTGAACTAGTTGATGTTGTAACATGGAAAATGGATAAAGAAAAAGCCGATGGCACTGTTTTTCGGGATAGAGCTTTTGCAAATGTTTATATTTATAGATATGATGATCAAGACTATAAGAAATTTAAATTTGATGAGGAATTAGATGGTATTGTTAAGGTAAGTGCAAAAGAAGCATTAGAATTATTTAAAAAAGGCAGTGGAAAAATTGCTGCTGAAGTAATTAATAAAGATAATAATAAAAATAAAAAAATTATTCGTAATGTTGATTTTAATGAATTTTTAGTAACTAAGCACGAAACCGCAATTGGTAAATATGGTGATGTTTTAAATAAAGTTATTGAAGTTGCATTGTGATAAAAAATAGTATTATGGAAATTGTGTAATTTGATATGATTTAAGTCTTTTTTATTATTTATAAAGTAATTAAATCTAAAATATATGTAAAAGACCTGTAAATTAAATATTAGTTAGAACAAATAACGCCAATATCTTACATTTTATGATATAATAATTTTATTAAGGAGAGATTTTGTAAAATGGATAAAGAACAGTTAAAAATTTTAAGAGATGACTATTTAAGATCAACAGAAACATATGCAGAAGAACATATAATTAGTGATGAAATTTTAAATAATAATATATTTTATTCTATAAAAACTCTTAACGAAGGAAATTTATCAGATAAATTTAGGGAAGAGCTAACAGAATATTGGGAAATTCTTAATTTAATAAAAAGTGAACGAACTATTCAAAATAGTAAAAAAAAAGATAATTTTAAAAATATCTATAACAAGTAAATAAGCTTAGAAAAGAAACTCTAAGCTTTTTTTAATGATTTTTTTTGTATTAAGATTGCAAATAAATTTTATTTTTTTGTTTTAGATAAATTTTTTTGTACATACTTATAAATGAGGCGAAAATTATGGAATCAATTTGGATGAAAGATTATGTTAATAAAAATTTACCCACTATAAATGAAAATATAAACACCCCTATTTTAATAATTGGCGGTGGCATAGCAGGATTAATGTGTGCTTATAATTTGATGAAAAAAGGCATCAAGTTTATTTTGGTTGATAGTAATAAGTTAGCTAGTGGTGTCAGTGCTGCTACTACTGCCCAAATAAGTGTTGCTCATGGCTCATTATATGATGAAATATCAAAAAAGCATAACGATGATACCGCTTTATCCTATTTAAAATCCCAATTAGATGGATTAGCATTAATGAAAGATATTATTCAAAAAGAAAAAATTAATTGTGATTTTAAAGAAGAAAAAACTATTCTTTGTGCCAATTCAAAGAAAAATATTCAAAAACTAGAAAAACAATTTAATTTGATTATTAAATCTAATATAGATTGTAAATTAGCTAATGCTCAAAATAATATTATTAATTATAAAAAAGGAATGGAATTTGATAAACAATTTATAATTAATCCTATTAAATATATGATGAGCATTATTGATATTTTAATAAAAAATAATATTCCTCTATATGAAAATTCTCAAGCAACAAAAATTAAAAAAAATAAATATAAATATTTAGTAACAATTAATAATAAATATAAAATAACAACAAATAAAATTATTATGGCAACACATTATCCATTTTTAAAACCCGATAATTTATATTTTGCTAAAATTTATCAAAGTAAATCATATGCAGTGGCCTTTAAAACCAAAATAAAAATACATGCTAATTATGTATCTTTTGATCAACCATATTATTATTTAAGAACTTATGATGATTCTACCTTAATAATTGGCGGATGCGATCATTTTACGGGTATAAATAATGACATTAAAAAATGCTATCAAAAGCTTTTTAATAAAATTTATGAATTAGACAAAAACGCTAAAATAGAAAAAGCTTGGTTTACAGAAGATTGTATACCTATTGACTCCTTACCTTTTGTTGGAAAATATTCTAAAAAAAACCCGAATATAATTTTAGTTACAGGATTTCAAAAATGGGGCTTTACCAATAGCCACATTGCAGCTAAAAATATCACAAATATGATAACTAAAAAAAAATACGATTGCTTATATCAAACAAACAGAAGTGTATTTACAAAGGATATAAAAAGTACATTGAGAATGATTGGTCACGTTATAGATGGACTATTAATCAGTAAATTAACTACTAAAAAAAGTAAATTATCCAATATACCAATTGGTAGCGGAAAAGTAATGAAATATAAAGATATGAATGTATTAGTTTATAGAGAAAGTAAAAATAATTATATATTTTTAAAAAATAAATGCACGCACATGGGTTGTGCTTTAATTTGGAATGATGTAGATAAAATCTGGGAATCAAAATGTCATGGTTCTATCTTTGATAAATATGGTAAGGTAATTTATGGGCCAGCCATCAAAAACTTAGAACAAATAAAATTTTAATTAAATATTAATAATTAATTAAAAAAACAAGTGTTGCCTATAATGCATTGATTAAAAAACTATTCGTTTAAAGTAATTAATTGATTAATAATTTCTTCTTGTTTAGTTTGAACAATAGAAAAACTTGCAGAATGAACATGCCCGCCGCCACCATAATATTCAGCAATTTCTCGGACATCAACATTGTAATTAATAGATCTAAGTGATATTGTTCCTTTATCTAAAGTTATTAACATAACAAAATCAATATTATAGTTGTTTTGCCTAATATACTCAGCCAAATCATTGCGATACTCATAGTCAATAAATAATAAACCCGCCTTTTTACCAAATATTTCTTTTTTAAAAATATTTTGGCTATATTTTTTTATTTTTTCTGATACCTGAGTAATCTTACTTTGAATTATTAAATTTTCAATTTCAGTAAATTCAAAAGATTCTTGCTGATTGCTCAGCAAATCATTTAAAATCATGCTAATATAACCTTCAATACCAATACTATCAAATAATAAAGATAATTTATGGGGCATTTCGTCGGCATATTTTGTTTTCCATTCCCAGGTATCATATCTTCTGGTAAGCTCTACAAAATTATCTAATTTAGAAAATGAATTTATTAATTTTTGGTTTTTTAAAAATTGATAAAATAAACTAGTTCCTGAACATAAATTTCCTTTATCTTCTATCATTACGGTTGCAAAATCAAAATTTATTAAATAATCTTTATTAGATGATTCATGATGATCAAAGGCAAAAACTTTTCTTTTCCATTTTTCATTAGAAAGTAAAACTAAATCATCAAATTTCAAAGGTAAATCACAAACAAATATATAATCAGCAGCCAACATTTCTTTTTCGTATGTTTGAATATTTTGTTTTAATTCATAACTTTCACATAAACAATAATTAACATTTTCAAAAGCCAATTTTGTTAAAATTACTGCCCCCATACCATCAATGTCACTTTTATGAGAAAATAACATTATATTCTTGTTTTTTTTCATTTACGTCTCCTTCATTTACTTCAAAATTTTTAATCTTTCATTAAATTATACCATATCTCACTAATCAAAATTAATAAGTTAGTAAAATTATATACAAATAATAAAGGAACATAGTATAATAATACTAAGGAGAAAATGTTATGAAAATAAAAATTAAAGGTATTTATAAGCATTTTAAAGGAGATCATTATTTAGTTGAAGACGTTGCTACACATAGTGAAACAAATGAATTATTAATTATTTATAGAGAATTGTATGGAGAAGGTAAACTATATGCCAGGCCTTATGAAATGTTTATAGAAAAAGTAGATAAAAATAAATATCCGGAAATTAAACAAGAATATCGATTTGAGTTACAAAATATTAAAAGTGTTAAATAACAGTTTAAATAATAAAGATTTCTAAAAGGATATGTAAAAAAAAATCTTTATTTTGTTGCGAATAATAATTTTAAGTCACTCTGTTTTATAAGGGAAGAAGGGTATGATGAATATTATTGAAATAAAGAATCTAACTAAAAACTACGGTAAATCAAGAGGAATAATTGATGTGAGTTTTAATGTGAAGCAAGGTGAAGTTATTGGTTTACTAGGTCCCAATGGCGCGGGAAAAACAACAATTATTCGAATTTTAATGGGTTTTATAAAAAAAGATAGCGGCAATAGTTATATAAAAAAATTAGATGTTTTTAAAGATGCTTCAGTTATCCAAAACGATGTTGGATACATACCTGGAGAAATTAATTTTATATCTGACATGACTGGTAAAGATTTTATTAAATTTATGGCTGACTATCAAGGATTAAAAGATTTATCTAAAGCTAATCAATTAATTGATTTTTTTGAATTAGACCCTAGCGCTAAAATTCAAAAATTTTCTAAGGGAATGAAACAAAAATTAGGTATTATTATTGCTTTCATGCATAATCCTGATATTTTAATATTAGATGAACCCACCAGCGGTTTAGATCCCTTAATGCAAAATAAATTTATTAACTTAATTAATATGGAAAAGAAAAAAGGAAAAACTATTCTTTTATCTTCGCACATGTTTGAAGAAATTGAAAAAACATGTGACAAAGTAGTAATTATTAAAGAAGGAAAAGTTGTTACAATTGATAATATTGAAAACATGAAAAAAACCCAAATAAAAAAATACACAATTTATTTAAATAATGAAAAGGATATTCCAAAAATTAAAAAAGAAAATTTAAATATTATTAATATAGATAATAAAAAAGTTACCGTCCTTATTGAAAACAATTTAAATAATTTTATTCAAATAATTAGCAAATATAACATATATGATTTAGATGAGGAAAAACAAAATTTAGAAGATGTTTTTATAAATTTTTATAAAGGAGACGAAGATGATAAATAAAGCATTATATAAACACAGTTTTAAAAGTAATTTTAAGTTATTTTTAATATTTAGTGCAATAATAATTGCATATATTGCTATGATTATTCCGATGTATGACCCCAATTTGGCTGCTTTATTAAATGATTTTACTAATATGATGCCGGAAATAATGTCTATGATGGGAATGTATAGCAACATAACCACGCTTATTGACTTCTTAATAAATTATTTATATGGCTTTATTTTTACTTTTTTACCAATAATATTTTTTATATTATTAATTAATAAATTAATTACTTCTTACATTGATAAAGGTTCACTTGCTTATTTGTTAGCCTCTCCTAATAATAGAAAAAAAATAATCATAACTCAATTAAGTGTTTTAATTACTTATATATTTTTATTGACTAGTTTAATTACAATTATTACTATTATTATTTGCCACATAATGTTTTATGGAGAATTAGCTATAATAAAATTTTTAATTTTAAATGTCTCTTTATTTATTTTTTATTTAACTATTAGTTCAATTACATTTATTTCTGTTAATATTTTTAATGAATCTAAAAATTCAAGTTTAATAGGAGCGGGAATTCCTCTTTTCTTTTTTATAATCCAAATGCTGGTTAATTTAGGGGATAAATTCCAATACTTAAAATTTTTCACAATATTTACACTATTTAATCCTATAAATATTATTAATAAAGCAAGTTTTTCCTATTTTATGGTTTTTATTTTATTATTAATTTCAATATTGTTGTATTATATCTCCATAAAGTTATTTACAAAAAAGGATTTCTCAGTTTAATTTTATAATCATTGTAACATCCATTTATTTGGATTTTATTTTTCAATTAAAAAAAGAATGAAATAAATTTCTATTTTAATTTCCTTCTTTTATAATAGTATTTTTAGATAAAACCATTTTTTTAACATTGTTTGTTTTTTATACTATAAAATTTTCATATAATCTCGAATTTCTTTTTCTATATTTAATTTTTTAGCATATTCATATAATTTAAAAGGATCGTGCTTTTGATTTTTATAATATTCAGTAAAAACATATTTAAGATGTTTTTTATATATTTTATCTTTAAATATATCACATAAACATCTCTCAACATCATAACAATCTATTAACTGCCCTAGTCCTATCGGACTTTCGATAGATATTCTTCCTAAATCCAATAATTCTGGCTTAATATAATGTAATGTAACCTTTTTATTTTTGGCTAACATGCCCGAATAGTTATATGCAACACTGAGGTCATAAGTTAAAGGCTCCAATTCGTTAAAATTATGAAAATATAGAGCAGTTAAATGAGAAAATACTGCACCTCTTTTATTAAAAATAAGACTATAATATTCATCTTTCCAACTATTTGGAAGAATATATAAACCTCTTTGATGCCTTTGAATAATTCCATTCCTAACTAATCTAGCTAAAACAACTTTAGAGATATTCTTTGCAGTTACTTCCTTTGTAATAATCATTCCATTATTTTCTTTCATTAAATTAATTATTTTTTCTTCTTCATTCATATATTTATTCCTCCCATAATAAGATTATATCATTTTTTCCTTAAAAAAGGAATATATATTTTTGAAATAGTAATTATAATTTAAATGAAAAATTAAAATAGCTTGAGCGTATGCAAAAAATATTTAAGTC
>CAYOJY010000040.1:0-8250 GCA_964404455.1 uncultured Muribaculaceae bacterium
ATGCAATATAAATCTGTCCACATTTAATTTGTCTAATTTACTGTTGACAATCCAGTACTATGACTTATTCCTAATCTTTTTCCTACTTCTCTCATAGATAAATTTTGTTTTAACAATATATCTATTTCTACTTTCTTTTTTTCAGTTAATTGTTTATAATTCATATAAGAGTTCCTCCTTGCCGGGTGGGGCTCTTTTATTTTATCAAAAAAACGCACCCTTGTGGTGCGGTTGAAATTTCAATTTAGGAAATAGAATAATCTATTTTTCATAATTATATATCCCATGGATTTTTTCTAAATCATTTTCTTCAATTGTATTTAATTTCCATATTTTATTTTCTTTAACTACATTAAACTCAATTGTATAATCAACTTTATCAGTTGTTTTTTTCATTTTATCTAACTTATAATCCATATATAGGGAATTATCATATTTTCCTTCCTGGTCATAAAATTTATCAACATTAGTTTGGAGATATTCAGCAGCTGATTTATCTATTTTATAAAAATCATAAACAGTAATTTTAACGCGAACAACAGCTTCATCTCCATCATAATTTTCATCAATTATTTCATATTTTAAATCCTGATATTGTTTTTTTAGAATATCCCGATAAACTTTTTTTTGATTATCGCTTAATTTTTCTCCTTCAATGACTTTTTCCATATCCAGTAAAACTTCACTATTTAAATTCTTATAACTATTCAAATAATCTTCCACCGGTGTTTTGGCTGTATTCCCAAAATTACACCCGGTTAAAAAAATTAAAAGAAAGCTTATTAATAATATTTTTTTCATATATCCCTCATTTGTATTTTTAACTATATTAATTTATTTATACATTTTTATAACTTAACTTTATAATCTGATATAATTTATATTCATTCTCGCCGATTTTATTATTAATTTGATTTTTAATGGCTTCAGCCATTTTTTCAACACTATCTTCTTCTTTTTGAAAAAGTTCTTTATATAAATATTTTAATTTTGCTATATTGTTATTTTGAATTAAACAATTTAATTCCTGTTCTATGCATTTTTTTACTTTTTCGTCTTTTCGCAAACTTTTTCTTACATTAATTTTTTTTAATATTTCATAACTTAAGGCAGATTTTTTTATCGTAAAAGACACTTCTTCAATATTTAGTTCATCTTCAGGCTTTAATAAACTATAACCAATACTTTCACCCTGATTATTAAATAAAACCGCTAAGGAGTTATTATAATCAGTAAAAATACAAGTATATTTTAAATTACCGTGTTTAGTTAAAGTTTGATTTTCAATTTTATTTAAAAAATCATTTGATACTTTTATCTTATTTAATAATATTTGAATAAAATCTTTAAATTCAATACTAAAAAGGGGAATTTTTTTGATTTGCTTTACTTCATCATTTTCATCCCATTCATAAAATTGATAATATTTATCTAAATAATTTAATTCAACGTCATAATAATAATTCATTTTTTTTTATCTCCTTTAATGTTAAAATGACTAAAATAATTCCTAAAACGAGTAACCACATAAAAGGTTTCTTAATAATAAAATAAACAAAATAAAGAAAACTATACCCCAATAATAATATATTTGAATAAATAATGAGAAAAAAAATTCCAACACTAATAAAAATTGTTCCTAAAATAAATAATAGAAATATTAACATACTATCACATTATATTTTATTTCTAAATATCATTTTTTATTATATATTTTATTAAGGATGTGATTTATAATGCTTAAATACATATTTTTAGGGTTATTATATAGTTTTTTTAATTCTTTTCCTATTTCTTTAACAGGACATCTTATTTTATATCGCCATATTTTTAATACAGAAATTTTTAATACTTTAAATATTTCTTTTTTAATAAATATAGGCATTATAATCAGCCTATTATTTATTTTGCGAAAAACAATTTTTAATGCTTTTAAAAAAGAAAATAGAAAAAAGACATTAAAATTAATCAAAAAAACATTTTTTTTAATTCCAGTATTTATTATTATAAGTTTAAATATTTTTAAAAGTTTTCCCCCATTATTATTAAGTTTCTTTTTTTTAATAAATGCTTTTATATTATTTAAAATTAAATTTAATAATCAATATAATTCCATATTAACTAATAAATCTATTATGTTAATTGGTGGATTAGGCCTTTTAACTATATTTCCGGGAATTTCTTTAATTACAATGCTTATTTTTGGTTTATATTTAGCCAAAATAAAAAAAGAAAAAATTTTAAAACATACTCTTTTCTTTTATTTAATTTATTTACTTATTTATTTACCAATCAATTTCCCTAATTTTATTATAAATTTTGAAGAATATTTAACTATTCATTATTTAATCTGCATTTTTTCCGCAATTGTGGCTTCCTTTTTAGGTTTAAAATTATTAAATAAATTGATTATTCAAAATAAATTGAAAAACATCTCTATTTACTTATTTATTTTAGCCGCTTTTATTTTATTATACTTTAGATAATTTACATCATTTCCACAGTTTCAATTCCTAAAACTTCTAAATGTTTTGTTAAAGCTTTTTTAGTTATTAAACATATTTGAACCCAAGTGGTTTGTTTTTCCAAAACCACTTCATTAATAATATAATTGTCTTGATAAAATTTAGAAAAAAGAGACGCAATCTGATAAGCATTTTCAGCAATTATATGAGGTGTTTTTTCTTCAAAGGCATTTACAAATACTTCATTACTCAAATTAATTTTTAAAATTAATTCTCTTTCAATATTAGTATATATTTTATTTATTTTAATAAAATTTTGTTCTCGATAATTTAATTTATTTAAAATAGAATTAATTCGGGCGACGGTGTAAAGTAAAAAAGTTCCAGTTTTACCTTCAGTTGCTAAAAATTTATCTAAATCAAAAATATAATCTTTGATCCGATAATTAATTAAATCTCCAAATTTAATAGTTGCAACTGTAATTTTACGAGCAATATCATCTTTATCTAAATCATTACTAAAATTTGAAGTTAATACTCGTTTATGTGCTGCTTCATAAACATTATCATAAAAATCACTTAGTTTCATGATTCCGCCATCTCTAGTTTTATAAGGCTTACCATCAGTTCCATTTATTGTACCAAATCCCAAATGTTCTAGTTTTACTGATTCACTTATCAATCCAGCTTTATAAGCACATCTAAATACTTGCTTAAAGTGAAGGCTTTGTCGATTATCAACAACATACCAAATTTCATTAGGATTAAAATCCTTTTGTCTTTGAATTATTGTGGCTAAATCGGTCGTCGCATAAATATTTGAATCATCCGATTTTTTGATAATGACTGGAGGCATATTAATTTTATCGTCTA
This sequence comes from uncultured Muribaculaceae bacterium, assembly GCA_964404455.1. Lineage (GTDB taxonomy): Bacteria > Bacillota_I > Bacilli_A > RF39 > UBA660 > CAKOSP01. Next base: position 3,339 of record CAYOJY010000040.1, read on the forward strand.
AAAGAGCTATTTCTACAACCATAGCGCCCTGGCTCTCCTGTAATAAATTTTTATTAATTAAAATTTTTATTAATTCATCAATATATTTTTCTGCATTACTTTCTCCATACCAATAATCAAAATCAACATTTAATATTTTATATGTTTTTTTTATATCGATAACTGAACTTTCTAAAATTTTTCGCCAGATATAGTTATATAATTCATTTCCATTTTGTAATTCTGCCGTAATTTTTTGAGCTTTTAATTTAAATGTTTCATCTTCTTTACTTTTTTTACTGGCAAGAGGATAAATTTCATTTAACTCATCAATTTCAATATTAAAATCTAATCCATTTTGTTGAGGATATTTTTCTAATAATAAAGCTATTACTAAACCTATTTGTAATCCCCAATCTCCTAAATGAACATCACTAATAGTTTTAGCGCCCACAGAATTTGCTATTCTTTTAATAGATTCACCAATAATAGCCGCCCTTAAATGACCAATATGAAGTGGCTTAGCTACGTTAGGTCCCCCATAATCTAAAACAATTGTCTGATTCTTTCCTACCTGAGGAATTCCTAAAGTATCATCTTGAAATATCTTATTAGTATAATTTAAAATAAAATTATCGGTCATATCAATATTGATAAAACCAGATCCCACTACGTTTATATTCTTAATATCTTCATCGTTTTTCAAATCATTAACAATTTCCGTAGCAATTATATTAGGAGATTTCTGATATTTTTTAGCCCCACTTAAAGCCCCATTACATTGAAATTGACATAAATCAGGTCGATCCGATATTCTTACTAAACCTAGCTTTTCTTCATAACCACATTTTGAAAATACATTGCCTAATTTTTCAGTTAAAATTTCTGTAATTGTTTTCATGAACAAGCTCCTTAATTGTAAACACATTTTAGCATATTCAAAAATATTTAGCAATACTCCAACAAAAAAGCTGATTTAGGAAATCAGCTTTTATTTTTAGTATTTTCTTCAAGTTTCTTAATTGTTTGTTTCATAGCTTTAATTGTTTTTTTCTTAACATCTAAAACTAGTATTTCTAACTTGGGTTTAGCTGTTTTAACAGCAGAATCTACTAAATCTTCAATTTTTTCTTCGATTAAACCGGCTTTTTCTTTAGCAATTTTTAAAACCTTTTCTTTATCTAATTCTTTTAAAGATTTTTCAATCTCACTAATTTTCAAACTAAATTCTTCTTTAACTTCATCAAAATCAGTTTCTTTTATCTTAGCTAAAAGTTCATCACATTTCTTTTTTAAATCTTTTCTGGTTTGTTCGCCTGTTTTTGGTGCGAATAATAACCCTAAGCCAAGACCAATTCCTGCCCCTAGTAAAAACTTACACTTTTTCTTACGCATCTAAATCATCCTTTCTTTTTCTCTTCATTAATAGTTTACCCAACATTGATGTAAAAAATTCCACAACTCTGTCAGATAATCCAGCTAAACGATCTGTAGCAAAATCAATAATGCTAAAAACTGGATTTAATGACTCAAATTTTTCATTCACATTATCTATAACTTTTGATACTTTATCAATTGCATTAATAGCTTTTATTCCCAAAACAATTCCCACTATTAATAAAACAATCAAAAGTACATAAATAATAATCGGTAAAATTAACAACCAAAATTCCATATTCTATTCTCCTTCCTCTTTATTTTCATACATAGAATCTATTAAATCAAATAAATCAGTTTCTAATGTATCAGTTTCCTCAAAAGAATTAACAACATCTTGTTTCTTATTAATTGATAAATTTAATTCATCGGTAATAAATTCATCATTTATATCTATTTTAACATCCGCTGTATCTTCTAAAAGTTCATCAATGGTTTTTACCTGTTCCATTTTTTCTTCTACAGGGAAGGCTTTTAAAACAGTTTCTTTATTTTGATAAAATTCCGAAACAGGCTTGTCTAAAGTTTTTTCCAAACTTTCTAATTCACCAAAAGCTTTCTTTCGAACATTATCTACATTTAAATATTTTTTATTAGTTACTTCCTTTTTTTGAATATCCTCAGGCTTATAATCTTGGTTTAAAATACCATAAACAGGAGATATTATCGGCGAAGGTTTAAATTTTCTTTTTTCAGGTTTTTCAATACTTTCGGTTTTTTCATATCTTTGATAATCATTGCGCTTTTCATTTTTTTTGTTTCTTTCAAATTCTAAAGCATTCGTATTTCTTAAATTAGTTTTAGGAGCCCTTGAAATAGATGAAACATTACTTTCAAATTCATCTTCGTCAAAATCAGGAAATGGAAAAGTATTTTCTGATTTAAATAATTCTTTTTCACTCACCTTTAATTTAGAATCATCATTATAGTCTTCCTTCTTTTCTACAAAGACTTTATCTTCTTTAGGCATAACAGTAACGGATGTTTCTTCTTTAATAGGCTCAATAACTTCTTCTTCCTCAAATAAAATTTCTTTCATTTTTTTAAATATACGCATATTTACTTCCTTCCTATTTTAATAAATCCTGATCAACTTTTTTATCATCAGACGATTCAACATATGTATTATCATAATTTAAATAATTACTATCACTACTGGTCGTTTTAAAGATATTATACTCTTCATCACTAAAACTCAGTTTATCATCTCCAAGCATATTAGCAATTACTTTATCGTTATATTTAATACTTTTTAAAACATTAATGGCGTAAATCAATGATGGATTAATATCTTTTTCATTTACCATTACTTCTATTTTAGCATAATTATACATAATTTCAATTAAATATTTGTTATTTTCAATTTTATTTATTTCTAAATAACCGCTCTTGTTATTATAAACAAAATTTTTTGAATAAAAGCTTTTTTCTGAATGACTCACATTCACTTCTTTTTTATTAAAATAACTAACCATATCAATGTATAAATAAAATATATTACTATTATTAGTTAATACTTCATTATATAAAGAATTACTTTCTATTTGTAATCCTCGAGGCAGGTAATATTTATAACCGACTCGATATACATTATAATTTTTATTTTTAACAGCTAAAGTATTAAGTGTATCTTCAATTGTCATATCTTTAACATTTGCACAACCACATAACATTAAGACGGCAATACACAAAAATATATATCGTTTCATACCTACTCCTTGATAAATATTATAACACGGATATTATAAATTTAAATACTCATTTTTTAATAACATGAACATATTTTATTTTAACTCCTTTTTTGCTAAATTTATCTTCATATTCAGTTAAAACATTAAAAATATCTTCGCTATGCAGATCATAATATATTTCTTTAATTTTATAGCCATAATCCTTAAATGAAGTTAAACTATATTCAAATAAATCATCATTATCTGTCTTCATAATTATTTCATTTATACCTTTAAACAACAGATCATATATTCTTAATTGCTCAGTGTGTGTTAAGCGTCTTTTTGCATGTCTTTCTTTTGGCCAAGGGTCAGAAAAATTTAAATATATTCTATCTATTTTTTCTGTTAAAACTGGAATTGAATCTTTTATATCCATAATTAACACTTTTACGTTATTCAAATTTTCATTAGTTATTTTTTTAATTGCAATACTGGCAACTGAAGAAAATTTTTCCACACCAATAAAATTTATATTGGGATATGCTTTAGCCATCCCAATAATAAAATCTCCTTTTCCCATACCTATTTCTAAATAAATAGGAAAGTCATTTTTAAATTCACCTTCATAATAAAAATCACAATTTTTAAGAATTATATCTTTATCTTTTGGATTTCTCATTCTCATTTATTATCACAACCTTCTAATTAACATATAATGATGTAGGAGGAATTACCTATGAAAAAAAACCGTGCATCTTTTTTCAATGAGTCTACAAATTTTGCTCAATTTAATCCCAATGGGATGAATCCCAATATGATGAATCCCAATATGATGAACCAACCAATGCCTAATTCTCCATATGTTAATTCACAATCAAGTTTTACTGCATCACCATATCCAAACCAAATGATGCCTCAACAAATGCCTATGTATCAAGAAGATCTAGAAAGTAGACTTGCTAAAATTGAAAGACAATTAAATCGTTTAGATCATCGTATTACAAAGTTAGAACAAAATACAACACTTTCAACTAATGATTTTGAATCAAACATTAATGATATGTATATGGTTTAAGAATAAATAATCATGGCACTAAAACAATAGATTTGTTCTTCTCCAGATATACCAATAGCAACTTGATATTTAATATCTATTATATCACCCTCAATTTCATTTAGAAAGCCATTTACAGCACTCTCTAAATCTTTTTCATGCATTTCATCAAATAATTTTATTTTCACTTTTATCACCACATATATTTTAATGTTAAAAACCTATCTTTTTTGTCGAAAGATAAGTTTTAATATAATTTTTTCTAAAATTAGTATCATTCAGATATTATGACATTTTAACTTTGAAATAATTATGACTTTTTATTATACAATTTATTTGGAAACCTTCAAAAAAATTGTAATACCCGATTTTTCGCTTTTTTTAATTCTAGAAAAATGAATTAAAAAAAAAATCCTCAACCAACGATGGTTGAGGATTTTAATTGGCGTATCAACCTTCTTTCTTCCTACTTGAGGTTGACACCTGCGACGACAAGGGTGTCGTCGCAATTATTCAGATTGACGACTGGGCGTTTCACTCCGCATTAAATCAGTTTACAATATATGGGTTATTCCATTCCCCCGAGCCTGTTGAAAAGATATCAGATGCCAGAGAAACTACCGCACGCACGCCACGAGAACTATCCACAACACTACTGCGCAGATAACCAGACGAATACACAAAGAACTCATAAGCAGAAGGAATACAGAAATAAGACGGCGAGCCTAACCAGTAATTACTATTTGTATACAAATAGTAATTACTGTTG
>CAYOJY010000041.1:0-8162 GCA_964404455.1 uncultured Muribaculaceae bacterium
TATGAAAAAAAAGCAAACTTAATTTTACTGGTTTGCTTTTTATTATTAGGGCTTGTCCTGATTCCTGGTATTGGAACAATCCGAAATGGCTCAAGAAGCTGGTTTGGAATTGGTCCATTTGGAATCCAACCAAGTGAATTTGCTAAATTAGGAATATTAATTTTTACGGCTAAATATTTAGCCAAAAATAAAATTAATATAAATAATAAGGTTAAAAATATTTTGCCACTTTTGGGGGTTATTTTAACTTTTTTTATACTAATAATGCTTGAGCCTGATTTTGGTACAGGAGTAGTATTAGTTTTAGCCGCCATTATTTTAATTTTTGTTTCAGGTGTTAAAATATCCTTTTTTATCCAAACAGCTATAATTGGTTTGATGGGTGTTGTGGGTTTAATTATTGCTGCTCCTTACCGAGTCGCCCGAATTGTTTCATTTCTAAATCCCTGGAACGATCCCTTGGGGAGTGGTTTTCAAATAATTCAGTCCCTTTACGCTATTGGACCAGGAGGACTCTTAGGCCAAGGATTTTTATCATCAAGGCAAAAACATTTTTATTTACCTGAACCGCAAACAGATTTTATTTTTTCTATTATCAGCGAGGAATTTGGCTTTTTAGGTGTTATAATTGTTACTTCCTTTTTCTTTATTATTTTTTATCGAATAATTAAAATAGCTTTAGCGCAAACAAATTTGTTTGCAAAATATTTATCTTTTGGAATTGGTGCCTCAATTTTAGTTCAAGGATTATTAAATTTGGCAGTAGTAATAGGCCTAATTCCTGTAACGGGAATTACATTACCATTTTTGTCTTACGGTGGAAGTTCATTATTAGTAAGTATGGTAAGCATTGGAATAATTTTAAATATTAGTAGAAAAGTAAGATAACACTTCTACATTCGAATAAAATTTAAAATACAAAATAAAATAAAAACAAAAACAAACATAAAAAATGTGGGTATGGAACTGTAATATTATTAAAATAAGCAACTGAAAGAAGATCATATTAGAAAATTAAAGATATATTTGAAACTTATAGTTCTGACTATAATAAAAACAGTGAAGAGACTAAAACATTCTATAAGATAGTGCAAAATAAATTTCCTTTTGCGTTACAGGTGAAACAGCTGCATAAATCGTTTCTTCAAAGTCAGAAGGCAGAAAATTAATAGAACAAAATGGTGTTTCTATGAATCATGAAATTCAAAAAGGTAAAAAGGTTTTTGTTAAAATAAATAAAAAAATAAAGAACTTAACTACGTAAAGTTAAGTTTTTAATTTTCAGTAATATTTTATTAAACTCTGCTCACATCAAATTGAATGATCGTAATTGATTCAGCAATTACATCTGGTAAATTTACACTTAATAAACCAGAAATTACATCAAAAGTATAGTCTGTTGGACTAGTTGCTGGAGTACCATTGATAGTTACTGTACCATCTACTAAAGTAGCTAAAGCTGGATTTATAGTATCTGTAACAATTGGCGCAACGTACGGTAGAAGACTTTCGTTATCGATAGTTATTGTATAAGTTAAATTACCTGTTGCCCACGATACACGATTAGCGACTTTAGTTATATTTAAATCATCAACCAACATAGTAACAACAGCTTCTGTAGTCATTTCTGTTGAAAAACCATCATATGTACCAACTGAAGAAGCAATATTAGTTAGTTCGTTCAAAAAAACACCTCCTTGATATGTATATTCTATCTTATGCTGCAAATAAAAAATTGTTTAATAGTTTAATTGATTAATTCGATTTTAAAAAACTTAATATAATATGATAGGTGATAAAAAAGATGACAATAATAAATAGTTCAACAGTTGTAGTATTTAATTATGATGAATTAGAAGCAGTTTTGCAACAAAGTAATACATACACTTTAGTATATTTAGGTGCTGATATTACTTTGGAAAGTGGTATTCAAATACTTAGTAGTAAAAGCGAGGTAACGATAGATGGAACATACGAGGATTTAAGGTATACATTAACTATACCTTATGGTGTATGGGAAGATACAATTTATGTTGCAGAGCCGACGAGTAGTATTAATCTAACCGTTCAAAATGTAGATATAGATAGTGATAACATTCAGGGTGCTATTTTTATAACTAATAATGAAATTTTTAGGTTTGTTGTGGTTAATTTTATTAATATAACATTTACTGGTCCTAATTTGACAACTTGTCATTATTCTAGAGTTTTTATAATAAATTCAGATATTACTATACCTTATGGAGATGGAGTAGTTAATGGGTATGAAGTCGCAGTATCTAGAAGTGTTACTTTAGGTGGAAACGTAAACATGATATCTGATTCTCCTCATTCACTTTTTGACGTTAACTATGATACATTTAGCGCGCTTCCGTTTATAGAAGTTCTACCAAATTCTAATATAGATATTACTCATCCTGGGGGTGCATTTTATGAGGTAAGTTATACTACTATTTGTAATATTACATTTGGTAGTAACTCAATTACAAATATTAAAAATAAATATGGAATGAGTTACACTGGCTCGGACGTTACTAAAAATCTTTTAATTGATAATGATGCTTTAGTTAATATAGAGCAATCTACAAGTCAAAACGACAGATCTACATGGTATATAAATGGTGAATTTAAAATGAATAGTGGTTCTTCTTTAAGAATCATTTGCGATTTTGCTGGAATAGCTGAAAATTACTGTCTGAGATTTACTGCAAGTACAGCATCGATGTATTTAGATAATCCTAAAAGTGTAGTTTTTTATAATGCAACTACTGATGCAATAAAAAGTGATGCTACTATTCCATATTACTTAAATATACCCCAGTATAATAGGTGGACTTCAGTAACTCCATTTATATCAGCGGGAAATATTTATTATATTCCTACATTTTCATGGTATAAACTAGAAAATATGTCTAACTTAGTATTAAATGGTACTATAACAGCTTCAGGAACAATAATCACAAATATTAATTTAACACCAGAGGAAATAAGTGAACTTCCTGATTTAAATGAATTTCTTCTTAATAACACAAAAGTTTTATCAATGGGAAGTCCTATTTTATCATTAAATCCAATTACTGATATATCAAATACTATAAGCGGAATGACAGTTCCGAATGCTGATATAAAAATAAGTTATGATGGTAATGAAGATTATATAGTTGCTGATAGTAATGGAGAATTTACTTATACAGCTGGATTTTCACTTCCAATCGGAACAGAAATATCTTTTGTAGTGAACTTAGCAGGAAGTTTCTTATATAGATTTAGAACAGTAGAAGTTATCTTTGATGGGGACCTTACAATAATTTCCGCAACAGAAATAGTTACATTTGAACAAACTGCATTTCAATCAAGTCCGACTTTGTTAAAAAGAGCTGGTCCTCTTCAAGTGGTCGTAAATGATGCTAGGATAACACCAACAGTATGGAATTTATATGCAACTATAGATAATCAGCCAACAAATAGTACAGGGAAAGTATTAACAGATGGATTAGTGTTCGTTGATAATTTAAGTAATATGACAGTTTTATCAGATATCGGAACACTTGTATATACTTCAGATGGAGTAACTCCTGGAGAAATAACTGTTACTTGGCTAGATGAAGAAGGAATATTACTACAACTTAATGTAGTACCAATAGTAAAAGGTACCACTTATAGAACAAATATAAATTGGTATGTTGAATAAAATAAAAATCTTAATGATTTTTATTTTTTATGTCTAACATTTATTTTGATTTTCTTTACATCTACATGCTGATGTAGTAGCGATTGTAGTAACAATATTACTATGAAATACATCATCAAAACATTCATCAAGTGATAAAGTGGTAACATTATCTAAAGTGAAGACTTCAGCATTTCTTTTATTTACTTTGAAGGTAATAACAATTTTTTCTTCACCTTTAACTTTTGGTAAAGTTATTACTAATAATCCATTGCTGTTGTTATATGTAAAAATTCCATAACCAGCGGGAATATCATTTATTCTTACACTTTCAACATCCAATAAAATAAAATTTGGATTTAAAACATCCTCAATTATAATATTCTCAAAACTAGCACTAGATAAATTTTTAATTATAATTGTATAAGTTAAACTACCAGTTGCCCATAATGTTTTATTAGCCTTTTTAATAATTTTAAAATTGTTAATTAATAACACTTCATTTTCATTAGAATCTAAAACAGTGTTTAAATTGTTATAAATACCAGTTGATGTAGCAATATTTTTTAATTTTTTCATAAAATAACTCCTAATATTAATATATGATTAAAAAATATTATAATTAATATTGTTTTTCTGTTTATCACATTTCAGAATAATGAGTACTACATTTTAAATAATTAAAGTATTTTAATAAGTTATGCTATAATATTTTTAAAGGAAATTAATTATGATAAAAACTAAAAAACAAGGAAATCTTATTATAATATCTGGAACGACCTGTGCCGGTAAAGGTTCTGTTATAAAAAAAGTATTAGCTAATCACAACAATATAGCTCTATCAATATCTTATACCTCTAGACCAAAAAGAAATTATGAAATAAACGGAGTAGATTATTATTTTGTAAATAATGAAGAATTTAAAAGAAAAATAGAAGCTGATGAATTTTTAGAATACGCCGAAGTCCACCAAGGTCTGTATTATGGTACGCCTAAATTTGAAATAATAAAATTATTAAAAACAGGTAAAGACGTTATTTTAGAAATAGATGTTCAAGGAGCTTTTAATATTAAAAAAATATATCCAGAAACTATTTTGATTTTTATTATGCCACCTTCAATGGAAGAAATGAAAAAAAGAATAAAATTGCGGGGCGATGATAATAATGAACAAATAATTTCAAGATTTAAAACAGCTTATAATGAAATAAATAAAATAGTTGATTATAATTATGTAGTTGTTAATGATGATTTGTCAGAAGCAGTGAAAAAAGTAGAAGCAATTTTATTAAGTGAAAAACTTAGAGTAGATAGAATTGAAAGCATATATGTCGAAAATTTAGAAGAAATTATTCATGAATTTTTAATAGATAAGAAATTTATAAACGAAGCAGATATTATAAAATAAACTATTTTTACAATTTTTTTTAAAAAATACTTAATTGAACTAGCTCAACTTAAAGTTGAGTTAGTTCAACTTTTATTTTATATTTATTTAAATAAAATGAATGTAAAATTATAAGTGGAGGCAAAAAATGATGAAAAAGGTTTATTTAGATTATTCAGCCACTACTAAAGTAGATAAATCAGTTTTAGATTACTTTAATTTTATAACAGAAAATTTTTATGCTAACCCTAATTCAAGTCATGAATTAGGAAAAGAGGCGAATGCCATAATAAATAAAGCAATAAATAATATAAGTTCATTTTTAAATATTGAAAAGGAAGAACTAATTTTTACAAGCGGAGCAACAGAATCTAATAATACAGTTTTAAAGGGTGTGTATAATGGATTCAGGAAACATATCATAACTACACAGCTGGAACATTCTTCAATTTATGGACCTCTTGGGTATTTGCAACAACAAGGATATAAAATGGATTTTGTTTCATTAAAAAAAGATGGGACTGTAGATTTAAAATTACTGGAAAATCTTATATCGGAAGATACCTTACTGGTATCAATAGTTGCTGTTGAGAGTGAACTTGGAATTAGACAACCAATTGAAAAAATAGGAAAGCTATTAAAAAAATACCCTAATGTTTATTTCCATAGCGATATAACTCAATGTCTTGGTAAAGATGAAATTGATATTAGTAACGTTGATTTGGCTAGTTTTTCCGGACATAAATTATATTGTTTTAAAGGAATAGGCGGAATGATAAAAAAGAAAAATGTGAAAATGAAACCAATTATTCATGGAGGAAAAAGCATTACTACTTATAGAAGCGGAACTCCTTCGCCAGAACTTATTGGTTCATTAAATGAGGCTTTTAATTTATTTAAAAATGATTTAACGGAAAAAAAGAGATATATAACAAAACTTAATAATAAAATAAAAGATCATATAAAAAAATATAACAATATTAAAATTAATAGTTTAAATAATTCAGTGCCAAATATTTTAAATATTAGTTTTTTAAATAAAAATCCCATCAGTATTCAAAAATTTTTTGAAAAACATAATATTTTCATATCTACTAAAACGGCATGTGCTAGCGACACAAATTTATCCAAAAGTGTCTTAATTATAACGAATGATGAAAAAAGAGCTGCTTCATCTGTGAGAATTAGTTTATCTTATAAAACAACTTTAGATGAAATAGATTATTTTTTAGAAATATTAGATCAATTAATGGAGCATTATAATGAAATTAATTAAAATAACTGCAACTTGGTGTATGTCCTGTATTTTTATGAATGAATTGTTAAAAAAAATCGAAAAAGAAAATTCTCTTAATTACCAAATTATTGATTTGGATTTTGATAATGATAATGATGAAATTGATAAATATAATGTAGGCAATATTTTACCTATATTTATTATCTTAGATAATAAACAAAAAGAAATAAGAAGATTAACTGGAGAAAAATCTTTAAAAGAACTCAAAAAATTTTTATTAGAAGAAAGTGATTTCAATATATGAAAAAAAGAAATTTTATTTTAATTTTTTTAATAATTTTTGTTTTAATATTTGTAGTTATTAACACTAAAAATAAAATAGTTGATTTTTCTAAATTTGATTTAATTGAAACTAAAAATCCTAGTAGTTATTATCCTGGTGAAGAAAAATTTACAGTTCCTATTTTAGGAGAAATTAATTCTCAAACAGTATCACTTCCTATTTTATCTATTGTTATTGGAATTGTTGATGGATTTAATCCTTGTGCAATGTGGATACTAATATTTTTAATTACGATGTTATTAGGAATTAAAGATCGAAAAAAGATGTGGATACTTGGTATTACATTTATTACTACTAGTGGACTTGTATATTTCTTATTTATGGTTTCATGGCTTAATTTAGCAAATTTTTTAACTAAAATAACTCTTATAAGATTACTAATAGCAATATTTTCAATTATATTTGGTATGATGAATATTTATAGATATATAAAGGATAATGAAGATGTTGGATGTGATATTACCAATATAAAACAAAGAAATAAAATTGTTGCTAAAATCAAAAGAATAGTATCAGAAAAAAGTTTTATATTAGCATTATTAGGGATTGTATTTTTAGCCGCATCTGTCAATATTTTAGAATTATTATGTTCATTAGGGTTACCAATTGTCTTTACTCAAGTTTTATCTTTTAATAACTTAAATACAATTCAATATTTATTTTATATTGGATTATATATATTATTTTTTTTAATGGATGATATATTAATATTTTGGATAGCCATGAAAACCTTAAGCATTAAAGGAATTTCTAATAAATATACAAAATATTCTCATTTAATTGGGGGAATAATTATGATTATAATAGGTTTATTAATAGTATTAAAACCTGGTTGGTTAATGTTTAATTTTAAATGATAATTTCTAAAATATAATTTGATATAAAATAAATGGAGGTTTTAGATGAAAAGTAAACTGATAATTATAATAATTACTTTAATATTAATAATTTTTGTTGTCGCTGCAGCTTTTTTTTCAAATAATGAAAATAATTTAAATAATAATGTAATTAATAGAAATTCTAAAGAAGAAAATATAGTTTTTGGAGCAGAAAAAGTTAATATATACTTTTTTTGGGGAAAAGGTTGTCCTCATTGTGAAGAAGCGTTTGAATTTTTTGAAAGTATTAATGATGAATATAATAAATATTATAATATTTATGCATTTGAAGTATGGTTTAATCAAGATAATGCGAAGTTAATGAAACGATTTGCAGAAGCAATGGATGATATTATTAGTGGCGTTCCCTATACAATTATTGGCGAAAAAACTTTTAGTGGTTTTGATAACTCAATGAAAAATGAATTTAAAAAGGTAATTAAAAAGCAGGCCTTTAATTCATTTGATGTTTATAAAAAAATTAAAATAAGCTAATATTTATTTAATGAATTTAATTACTATAAAATAGTTATTATCAAAACCATTTTTATTATTTTTTTTCTTGACAAAGGATATCTTTCCTTGTATGATAATACTCTCGACTTTGACAGTTGAGATGAAAAAACTTTCGCAAAGCCAGTTAAAAT
>CAYOJY010000042.1:0-8124 GCA_964404455.1 uncultured Muribaculaceae bacterium
AATATCACACAACTGATGTTTATTCAACTAAAAACGCTTATATATTAAAAATATATTTATATTTATATTAATTTGTGCTATTTCAAATGATTTTCCTGATTTATATATCAAATTTGGATTTAAAGGAACATTTTTTACATAATTCTTCTATGGCTTTCCTATTTTGAAAACTTTTTTTTATATTTAAATATCTTTCACTATTTAATATCTCTTTTAAATTATTTTGATAAATATTTCCGAGTTTTATTATTCCACCACTATCTAAGCAACAAGGAACAACTGTTCCGTCGGCTAAAATTCCTAATTGATTTTGTCCCCCTAAACAATAGCCTTCTTCTTTATAATAAGTATTTTTTATATTAGGCCATTCAAAAACATCAGCAATATTAATAAATAAATTATCAATAATTTTATTATTTTGACAATAAATTATATTATTAATATCATACGGAATATTTAAAAGAGATAATATTTTTTGAATTACTATTTTATTTTTTTCATTTATAATTCCATTTTGATTGTTCCAAAATCTTAAGGTAATCATCTTATTTTTAATTAATTCCGTGATTGTTTCTGCGATAGAATAAATATATTCATCATCATTTATATTACTATGAATTGAAATATTGATTTTTTTTATGCATTTACTTTTTATTATTTTAATTTTTTGTTTGAGCATACTTCCATTAGTTGTTAAATATATTTTCATATCCCTTTTTTCGCATATTTTAATTATTTTTTCAAATTCACTATGAATTAAAGGCTCCCCTTTTATATGCAAATAAACACTATGAGTATAGGGTTTAATTTCATTTAAAATAAAAGAAAATTCGTTTAATGACATTTCTTTTTGAGGTAAATTGTCATTTGAACAAAATTTACAATTATAATTACACATATTAGTTATCTCGATATAAATAAATTTAAATTTCATAAATTTTAAACATTATAACAATTATAATTTAGATATAAATTTTATAAAAATTATTTTATTATTTACTAAATTATAAATTTTTAAATCTCCTACATTAAAATTATATCACAAATAGTTAATTTATTAGTGCTTTTGTGATAATTACTTTTTAAAAATGAACATAAATTATATTGGAAAAGGAGGAAAAAATATTTGAACAATTTAAAAACAAATTCTTTAATGTATCGATGCCCTAAAAGTTGTTGTTGTTGTATTGGCCCAACCGGACCGACCGGACCAACCGGACCATTTGGAGGACCGACGGGGCCAACTGGACCGACGGGGCCAACTGGACCGCAAGGCATTCAAGGACCAATGGGTATTCAAGGACCACAAGGTATTCAAGGACCACAAGGGGGAATCGGACCAACTGGACCGCAAGGCGTTCAAGGACCGCAGGGAACTCAAGGACCTCAAGGTCCAATTGGCCCTCAAGGTATTCAAGGACCGACGGGGTCAACGGGACCAACGGGACCAGCGGGGCCAACTGGACCAACTGGACTGACTGGAGCGACGGGGCCAACTGGACCAACTGGACTGACTGGACTGACTGGAGCGACTGGGCCAACTGGGCCAACTGGACTAACGGGACCAACTGGACCAACTGGACCAGGCGCGATTATACCATTTGCATCTGGTTTACCTGTTGAACCCACAAGTATAGCATTAGGGGTTGCAGGATTTCCGGCGATAGTTGGTTTTGGCTCAAGCACAACTTTACCTAATCTTTTAGGTATTGATATAGACTTAACTGGAGCAGACGGTTTATTGGCAAATTTTGCATTTTCAGTGCCTAGGAATGGTATTATTACCGATATATCAGCTTACTTTAGTGTTGTACTAGGATTATCAATACTTGATTCAAGTATAACTGTAAATGCTCAGCTTTATCAATCTACGACACCAAATAACATCTTTACGCCCCTTGCAGGAACTGATATTACTTTAAGTCCTACTCTTAGTGGAACAATAAATATTGGAGATATAGTTACTGGAAGCTTAGATAATTTAAACATTCCGGTAAATGCTGGAACTAGACTTTTAATGGTATTTACAATTAATTCTGAAGGAGAATCACTATTAAATACTTTAACTGGTTATGCCAGTGCTGGAATCAATATTTCTTAACAAAATTTAAAAAAACATAAGTTTCCTTAATTGGTTACTTATGTTTTTATTTGAGCTTTTTCAGAAATAATTTCTTTATTCTTTTTTAATCGTTCAATTTTAGGATTTAAAATTATTGCTTTTGTTATATAACCATATGCCTCTTCATAAAAACCTAAATTATATGAACATATTGATAAAATGTCATATATGGTGCTATCCCAGCAAAAATCTTCATTAATATATACTTTGTTTCGTTCTTCGATTTTTAAAGCTTTTTTTAACATCTGGTTTGCTAATGAATAATTTTCTTTTTCATATTCAAAAAGAGCTAATTCAACAAAACCTTCTCGAACTGTTGGACATTCTATTATTGCTTTTTCAAACCACATACGAGATTCTTCCATATAGTTTAATTCTTTATAACATCTTCCAAGAAAACGCATTGATGCAGCACGTTCTTCTTTCCAAGTCGCTCTTTCAAGTGATAAATGTTTATGTAATGTTTCAATAGCTTTTAAATGATTTTTAGTAAACATATATTCTCGACCCAGATAATGCATATTTCGATCATCCAAAGGATCTTCTTCAACCGCCAATTCTAATAAAGGCAAATATTGAGAACGGGGTTTACTATTATCTGGATAATGCTTAACGGTAATTTCATCTGTTTGTTTTTTTATTTCTTCCTTTTTACCAATATATTGTAATACTTCATGAACTGGATGTTTCCATTTATAATTATGCCGATCATGGCATTTTTCAATATAAAAATTTACTGCGGGGTTACCCTGTTCATCAAAACTCCATATATAATTATATGAAATTCTATTGGTACCTTTTTCCCAAATTTTTTCTAATTTTTTGCGCCAGCCAATTTCAATTATTTCATCTAAATCAATTGCTAAACAAACATCAACATTTTTGGGTACTAAATCCAAAGATTTATTGCGAGCAACGTCAAATCGCCATGGCTTTATTTCTTCAACAGTAACCATTGCGCCCATTTTTTTTAATAATTCGACTGTTTTATCTGCTGAACCTGTATCAAGCACAACAACGTAATCAGCTTCTTTTACACATTCCATCCATCTTTCAACAAATTGTTCTTCATTTTTGCAAATTGCATATACACATATTTTCAATTTTTTCATGCATTTCCCCCTTTTATAGGTTATGCACAAATATAATTTTGTTAACTTTGGTAATTAGTCTATTGTTTTTTCAAGAAATAATTTTCTGGAAAAACCGCCTCTTTTTTCTTTCTTATCATTTGCAATCTTTATAATTTCGTCTAATGAAAATCCCTGAAATTCAGCCATTGCTCTTAATACTTCTAACTTATCTGCTAATTCTTCTTTTATTTCTTCAGAATTTTTAGCTAATTTCACTTCTTCTAATTCTTCAATATCTTTTTCTAAAAGCGCTTGCCAATATTTTTTATCAGATAACTCATAATATATCGGGATTCCATTATTATTTAAAATAATTTGAATTATTCCGTCTCTTACTAATTTGTTATGTATTTTTTCCATTTAAAACACTCCTTTATATCTATTTAAATTAATAAATTATTTTAAATAAGTAGTTTCTTTATGTAATTTTCTTATAAAATTTTTCGCTTGTTTTTGGGGCCAACCATTAATTGCTATATTTTTATTTTTATAAGCGAAATCTTCGGTCACATCACATAATCCATTTATGTAAGGAAGATTATTCAAACTTATCATTTCTACAATTGATTCAAATGCTGTTTCTAATGTACATTTACCTTCAAAATCTCCATGATAAATATCTAATTCTATTAAAACGGTTCCTTCCTTTTTACTTGAATAGTATGTTTCGGTTAAAGGATTAAAATATAAATAATACCTGGTTTTAGATATTTCATTTCCTACATAACCTTCTTTTAAGTATGCTTTATATTCTTCTTCTGTAATCTTTATATCAACTGGTTCATCTCTTAACAAACCGCCTTCACTCTTTTCGGTATACATATATTTTTCACCAATTTTTCTTACTCGACGTTCAGGCTTTATCGACAAATAATATTGTTGAATTTCTTCATATTTAAATTGGGATAAATTTAATTCTACTTCAAATCCCTCTACTGTATATTTGCGTTCAATTTCTTGTTTAGGCACTAAAAAGTGACTTGCACGATTATATTTAATAGAATTCTTTAATTCTTTAACTAAAGCAGCTTTGCTCATACTGACATTATTTATTTTAGCTAACTCAAATACAATAAGAATTAAATCATTAATAAACCATGCATAATTCTTTTTATCTGAATCGGAATATATTTTATTTTCTAATTCTTTTTCAGCAATTTTTCCATTTAAAATTTGAAACTTTTTTAATAAAAATTTTTGATATTCTTGTTTATTATTATAGCTTTGATTTAATTTTTCTACATATTCTTCTACTTGATCAAAATAATTATATGAAGCAAGGTAATTAATATTATTTTCAATTAATTTAGCTAGAAGGTAATATATGACATCAAATAATTCTTCTGCAATAGTTCCTTTTATTTTAGCTTCAATATTCCATTGTAAATCTTTTAAAATTGTTTCGGCTAATTCTCCAGTTTCTTCAAGAAATTTTAAATCTTGATTAAACTTATTTCCAAAATTTCTATCTGTTTTTTTAATTCCTCTAATTAGATTGTTAAATGTTACTTCATATTGCTTTTTATATAAAACTTCACTTAAATCAACTGTTTCTGATAGCTCCGCATTTTTGTATATGGGGTTTTCTGTAACATCTTCTAAAACTCCAAAATTGATTGGTAAATAGACTGCTTTAGCATCTTCAATATCAATTACAGGAACTTCAGCTGTTATTAATCCATCTAATCTTTCTTCATAAATATCTAATTTTATTAAAATACCATTATTGATTTTTTGATCTGTTATATTAATTCCATCATAATATAACAAATATCTTTTCTTTTTTACTACTTCTCCTGTTTTTTGAGAAAGTATTTTATAATATTGTTCTGCTGTTATTTCAATAACAGGCATTACATGTCGCTCTAACCCACCTTTAGTTTTAGTTTGATAACTATATATAGTTTTACCATTTACAACGGTTTTTCTAAATTTTCTTTCTTCATTTAGTATTGGATTATTAATAAAAAATTGTTCAATGACTTCACTTGAATATTGGGAAATATCTTGAATAAGATTGTGTACTTTAAATTTTAATTCTCTTTGTATAAACATTTTATCCGTTTCTTCTTTCATAAATCTTTTTCCTTATTATAATATAAAGAAACTTAATTAAGCAAGGTATTAACTAAAATTCCACTATATTTGGTACTTACTTTATTAAAAATAATTATAATAAAAAAATACTTAAATCTAAATTAATTTTAAGTACTTTTTTTTTAATTGAAATCTCAACCGCACCACTTTGTAATAATTATATTTTATATGAAAAATCTATCTTGTCAATTTTTTCTATTACTTTTTTTGAAAAATGATAATCCGAATAAAATTAATCCTAAAAAGCCCATCCACATTAAAGCAATAGTATTATGATTAAATATTCCTTTACCTAAATAATAAATATCTTGAAATCCGCCGGTTAAGAAACGCGTAGGAACCCATGGATAGACCCAATTTTGCCAAACGGTTGGTAATAATTCATATGGTATATTAGCGCTTAGCATTCCTAAAAACATGATTAACACAAAAATAATTATACCTTTTATGCCGGTTATGCTAAGGGTGCCTAGTATTAGCAGTATTAAACTTAAACTTGCAATACTAATAAAACTCATCGTACTCAAAAATGGGATAGCTAAACCGAATTCTATTTTTGCAATAAAGGAAACAATAAGTCCTATAAAAATTGATAATAAAATCCCGTAAGAAATTTTAAGTGTTTTTTTAATCAATAAAGATTTTTTATTGTCTGCCTTAGTCTTAGATATAAGCAAATACATTAAAAGCCCTGAAAATAAAGTTACAATCCAAGTTATTAAAAAAGTAGCTACATGAGCATTTCCATTAGCCATATTATCGCCGATTTTATTTATGTAGTTAACATCAACAATAATAGGATTTAAATAAGTACTGGCTTGCCCATCAGAAATCGCCTTTTTTGTATTTTGAATGTTTTTAAGTATGATTGGTTGCATATTGCTGTTTAAAGACACAATCATTTTATTTACCATTGTCTCTACTAAAGTTGCAACCGTAGTATTTCTTCCCTGATTTATTTCTAAAGTAAGCGTAGATGATTGCGGATTATCGGTCTGTAAAGTACTTTGCATTTTGGAAAAATTTGCCGGAATTATTAAAGCAGCATAGAAATCACCATTATCAAATCCCTCATTAATTTCCTCTTGATTATTAATAATTATCCACTTTATAGGATTATTACTGGCTGTTTTATTAGTTGCTGTTACTTTATCTATAATTTGTTTGCCAGCATTTATTTCCATTTCAGTCATTTTTATGCCATCATCTAAATTGATAATAGCAATTGGAATATTTTTAGGACTTGAATAAATCATTGGAATAACTACAATAGAAAAAACAAAAGCTATTAAAACTGCAACAATTGGAATCAAAACCATTAATTTTTTTTCTGATATCTCTTTCATAAAATTTTATCTCCTTTTTTTAAACATAAAATACAACAATAATCTTTCCTGCTTATTTTAGCAAATATTTTAATACCTTATAAAATAATATATTAAACATAAAAAGATATTGGAAAATATTTTACTTCAAATTTAAGAAACGAAACATTATATCTGAAAAGATATCATTTTTAAATTTTTCTTTTTCTCTATCTTTTATTTGTTCTTTTTTGCTATTTGGTAATTTAAAAAACTGTGGTAATTTTAAAAGGAATTATTAATAATATGTTGTATATAATATATAGTACAGTATTACCTACATTGACATAAAAATCGATTTATGGTAATATTGTATTACCGGAGGACATTGTCCTTGACTGGTCGATAGTTGGACTACGATTTTATGATTAAGCGTGCTGTGTGTACGCCGTACCAATTGGGAAAAGAGCCGTGAGGCTCTTTTTTCTATTGTATTTTTATTTTATATGTTACAAAATCAATTTTTTGATATGCCATTGATAAATCATTTTCGTAATATATCATAGTTCGTCTTACTGTACCAGCAACTAGATCAGAGGCTTGGATTACATAACTTGTAGATGACGATAAATATTGTAAATCAATGTCTAAAGTAGAAAACAGTATTGGTTTGTGAGTTATACTATAGTTAAAATTACTTATTCCGTGTAATAATTCTTCTTTTATTCCCTCACCTAAGGCATAATACCCATTACTTTTTGTTGACTGTTGATCCATATTTAATATTATTTTAACTGGCTTGGTCGGATCAATTCTTTTAGAAACAATTAACTTTTTAAACATTTCTTTTATTGCCCTTCTAATGGCATAATCAGTATATCTACGCCTAGAATAATTATCATTTTTAATGTGTGAATATACTTTTTTATTTTGTATAATACACGCTACTGTTTCGTATTGTTTTATATAGTTAATTAACTCTCTTTTATGCTTTTCTTTTAAATTATAGTTTTTAAGTTCCGGGCAAACTTTAGTACAACCATTCCCGCAAATAGTGATATCTTCTTTGCAATAATGGTGTTTAGTTTTATTTACAACATCTCTATACTGAGTTATAAATCTATCTTTTTCCTTTTTAGAATAAAATAGTATACCCCCATAAACACAAAACTTTTCATGCTCATTTACTGCTCCTGAGTCATCTAAATTGATATAAATTATTTGAGCCTTATCTTTCATTATACGTCACCTCCACATCTATCTCATTTAATTAACTATTATAACACAAGCAAAAAGCCTAGCAACTAGGCTAGACTTTATAGCTTAAAATTAACAGCAAACCCTCCTACAAAGTAGTAAAAGTTCGTGTAAGTATCATTTGGCAGAGGTAGAGAGAATCGAACTCCCATCAGCGGTTTTGGAGACCGTTATTTTACCATTAAACTATACCTCTAATTCAAGATATTAT
>CAYOJY010000043.1:0-7982 GCA_964404455.1 uncultured Muribaculaceae bacterium
CTGATGAAAAACGTAAAGAAGAAGCTAATATTAAAAATGAGGCTGATTCAGCAATTTTCACAACCGAAAAAGCTTTAGAAGATTTAGGCGATAAAGTTAGTGAAGATGATAAAAAAGCGGCTAATGAAAAAATTACAGCTTTAAAAGATGTTTTAAGCGGTGAAGATTTAGAAAAAATTAAATCAGCAACTGAAGAATTGAATAAAACAGCAATGGATTTAGCGGCTAAAGTATATCAAGAAGCTGCTAAAGAAAATGAAAATAAAGAAGAAGCTTCAGCCACTGAAGAAAAAGTTGAAGAAGCAAAATTTGAAGAAAAAGAAGAAAGTTCTAAGTAATTAGAACTTTTCTAAAATGTTTGAAAGGTTGGAAATAATGGAAAGAAAAGATATTTTAGAAAAATATAAAATTGATACCAAAGATTTATTTTTAAATGAAAGTGATTTTTTAAAAGAATTGGAATTTATTAATAAAAAAATGGACAAGGTAAAAAAATATAAAAATCATGTTTTAGATAATGAAAATAAATTATATGAAATATTAAAATTAGATCAAGAAATAACTTGTTCTTTAGAAAATTTATATATTTATGCTCATTTGCATAATGATTTTAACTTAGCAAATGTCAAAGGAAATGAAAACTTTGGTAAAGTTTTAAAATTATTTAATAAATATCAAACTTTAATATCTTTTCTTATTCCCGAATTATTAGAAAGTGATTATTCTAAAATAAAATCTTATATTGCCCAAAATACTAAATTAAAAGAATTTGAAATAAATTTAAAGGAAATATTTCGGACAAAAAAACATGTTTTAACCAAAGACGAAGAAAATATTTTAGCTAATATAAATGATTCTTTTCGTTTACCATCTGAAGTTATTTCTAAATTGATTAATGTTGATTTAACTTTTGGGAAAATTAAAGATGAAGACGGAAATATTATTGAATTAACTAATAGTAATTATAGTACTTATATTGAATCAAAAAATAGAGATGTAAGAAAAAATGCTTTTCAAACAATGTATAAGGGATTTAAAGGTGTCAATAATACCGCAACAGTTATTTTAGCGGGCGAAGTGCGAAATAATAATCAAATAAGCAAATTAAGAAAATATACTTCCAGTTTAGAAGCTAGTTTAGATAAATATGATATTAATCCTAAAATATATGAAAATCTTATTAAAGCTGTTCATAAAAATTTAAAATTATTATATAGGCAATGGGATCTTCGTAAAAAAATATTGGGATTTGATGAACTTCATATATATGATACGCAGGTACCTTTAATTGAAGATTTTAATAAAGAATATTCTTTTGAAGAAGCTCAAGATTTAGTTCAATCTTCTTTATTAATTTTAGGTAATGAATATAGTAATGTTATTAATCGGGCTTTTTCAGAAAAGTGGATTGATGTATATCCAACCGAAAATAAAAGAAGTGGTGGTTATTGTACATGTTCATATTTAGCCCATCCCTATATTTTTTTGAATTATGAAAAAAGATTTAATGATGTTTCAACTTTAACCCATGAATTAGGTCATGCTATGCAGTATTATTATGCTCAAAAAAATAATACTTTTAATAACTATTCATATTCAATATTTGTGGCTGAAGTTGCTAGTCAAGTAAATGAAATATTATTAACTAAATTTTTATTGAATAAATCAAACAATAAAAATGAAAAATTATTTTTATTAGATATGAGTTTAAATAGATTTAAATCAACTGTGGTTAGACAAACAATGTTTGCTGAATTTGAAAAATTAATTCATGATTTAGATCAAAAAGGGGTAATTTTAACTACCGAAATATTTAATAATGAATATTATAAATTAAATAAAAAATATTTTGGTGAAGATATTTATTTAGATGATGAAATTAAATATGAATGGTCTAGAATACCTCATTTCTTTTATGATTTTTATGTGTATCAATACGCAACTGGTTATGTGGCAGCATTAGAAATTGCCCAAAATATATGGGATAAAAAACCAAATGCTTTAGAAAATTATTTAGAATTTTTAAAATTAGGTTCAACAATTGATCCGATCGCATCATTAAAAATTGCCGGTGTTGATATCACAAATAATAAGGTATATAATAAGGCATTTAAATCATTTGATGATGCTTTAAATGAATTTGAAAAAATATATTATAGTAAGGATGAATAACAAATGAATAAAAAAGATTATTATAAAATATTAGGTGTGAGTAAGGATGCCAGTGAAGCAGAAATTAAATCAGCTTTTCGCAAGCTGGCTAAAGAATATCATCCTGATAAAAATAAAGCTCAAGACGCCGAAGTTAAATTTAAAGAAATTGGGGAAGCTTATGCGGTTTTATCTGATAGTCAAAAAAGAAAAAATTATGATCAATTTGGAACTGCCGATTTTAATGACGGTGGCTTTTCTGGGCATGGTGGTTTTGACCCTGGCGATATTGATTTAGATTCCATTCTCCGCGATTTTTTTGGTGGTTCATTTGGTGGTGGTTTTTCAAGAACTTATGGGCAAACTCGATCACAAAAAGGTAGTGATATTAAGGTAAACATTAATTTAACTTTTGAAGAGGCAGTTTTTGGAACAACTAAGGAAATTAAATTAAATTTAGAAGAAGCTTGTGATAATTGTTCCGGAAAAGGCGGTTTTGGTGAAAGTGTTTGTGAAACATGTGATGGGGCAGGAAAAGTTTTAGAAAAACAATCAACAATTTTTGGTTTTATGCAAACCCAAAAAATTTGTCCAACTTGTAGTGGAGTGGGTAAATCTTATAAAGAAAAATGTTCTACTTGTCGAGGAAATGGCCGAGTTGTTAAAAATAAAACAATAAGTGTAACAATTCCGGAGGGAATTGATAATGGTGACGAATTAAGAATTTCTGGAAAAGGCGAAGCCGGATATAATGGTGGTTCCAATGGTGATATATATTTAGAATTTTTTGTAAAAGAACATCCTATATTTGAGCGAAATGGAAATGATATATATTTAGAAGTTCCAATTTCAATTACTGATGCGGCTTTAGGGGTTAAAAGAGAAATTCCTACCTTGACTGGAAATGTTTACTTAGAAATTGAACCTGGTACTCAAAATTACACTAAGCTTAAATTAAAAGGTAGAGGGATAAAAAATGCTAAAGGTTTAGGAAAAGGCGATATGTATGCAGTGGTTAACATTATAGTTCCCACTAAATTATCTCGTAAACAAAAAGATATATTAAAAGATTTAGCTGAAACTGATTTAGATAATGAACTTGAATTTAAAAATTTTCAAAAATATTTATAATTAAATATTAAAAAAATACATAAAACCTTATAATTAAGGGTTTTATTTTGGGCAAGATTAGAAAAAATTTTTAATTTAATTGACAAAGAAGAGTTAAATTTAGTAAACTTAAATTAAGAGGGATAAGATGCGAACGATTTATAAATTACCATTATCAATTCTAGGTTTTTTAATTGGCGGTTTTTTGTTAATTTTTATTAGTTATTATTTATATTATCACGTTAATAATAATTCATCAATTATTGTTGATTCACCGATTTCAATTAATTATATTTCATCTTCTAAAATTACGGAAAATAATTATCATAATATTAAATTTTCGGTTACGAATGATGGAGCTGATTCAATTTATTACTATATATTTTTTTCAGGTATTGATACAAAAAAAGAATTTACTTATGATTTAAAATCAAATAATAATATCAATGTCAGTGATGTTTTAAAAAATAAAATTATATCAAGTTATATTTCAATTAATCCTGGAGAAACCCATAATTATACTTTAAATATTAATTACGATAAAAAAAGTGTTTTGAAAGGTGAAATAAAAGTTCGCAGAGAAAGTAATTCAGTTAAATATTTTGCTGAAGTTATTTTAACGGATAATGAATTAAAAAAAGAACCTAAAACAGAAATAGCCAGTACACTCGCTATTGAAGATGAAGGATTAATTATAGATAATGATGATATTGGTCCAACATATTATTTTCGAGGAAACGTTAAAAATAATTATGTAAATTTTGCCGATAAAATATGGCGGATAGTTCGCATTAATGGTGATGGAACCATCAAGTTAGTTTTAAATGATATTTTAGAAAGTGTTAATACTTATCATTCACCGGAAAATGGAATTAGTTATAAAGATTCTAATATTTTACATTTATTGGATGATTGGTATGAAATAAATTTAAAGAATTATGCTGATTTAATTGCTACTCAAAAATTTTGTAATGATAATTCTTTAGTCGATGAAGAAAAGCAAATATTTGCGGCTTATAATAGGGCTACAATTGATAAAATTGCAACATTTAAATGTTTAGGGTTAAGTCTTAATTTAAAAATTGGTTTACTAAATATTGACGAAGTTTTATATGCTGGGGCAAGCATTAGTGGTGATAATAATAGTTTTTATTTATATAATTCGGATATTACTGATGATTATTTTTTAATGAGTGGTTCAAAGCATGTTAATTTTAATTATCATCCATTTTTAATGACAACAAAAGGATCTTTGAATAGTAATACAGCTGGTACTTTATTACGGGGTATTAGACCAGTTATTAATATTGTAAAAAATGTTTTAGTTGAAGGAAAAGGCACGATAGAAGAGCCTTATAAACTTTTAGATTTAAATAATTAAGATTTTGCTAAAATTATTATTTTATGCTATAATCAATTTGAAATAAATTATTGTGTGGTGAAAGACATGAAAATAATCAACGATGTTAAAGATTTATTTGGGACAATTACATTTATTGACTTTATTTTTTTCTTTGCAATTATTGCTCTTTTAATATTAATTGTTATTCTTGTGCATTTTATTAAAATAAATAATGAAGTTTTATTAAATAACCGAACCATTATCAAACCAAAAAGTGATTTAGAACAAATAAATGAAGAACTTGTAAATGCTGCTAATACGGTAAAATTTACTAATTATGAAATTGAACAAGAAGAAAAAGCCATAATTAGTTATGAAGAACTTTTACGAAAAAAGCAACCTCATGAACTTAACTATTTAGAAGAAAAGGAAATAGATGGATTATCCATTAAAAAAATAAATATTGATGATATGTATTCTGAAAAAACACCTAAAAATGATATTATTGAAACAAGAGTTATTAGTTATCAAAAGGAAGAAGAATTTTTAAAAACTTTAAAAGTTTTAAAATCACTTCTTAATTAGGTAAAATATGAAATTTTTTATTGAAACCTTAGGTTGTAAAGTAAATTTTTATGAATCAAATTATATTAAAGAAACTCTTTTAAATAAGGGTTTTTTAGTCGCGGAAAATTTAGAGAATGCCAATATCATAATTTTAAATACTTGTAGCGTTACTAATACATCAAATAATAAATGTTTAAAAGTGGCAAGAAGAATGAGAAGAGAAAATGCAAAAGCAATTTTTGTTGTATGCGGATGTAGTACTCAAAACGATTATAAAATGTATCAGGATATTGATATTGATATTATTTTAGGTAATAAAAATAAATCTAAAATTAGTGATTTAATTATAGATTATATAAAAAAACCTTCTAAATTTTTCCAGATTGAAAACCCTTTTGAATTTATTTTTGAAGATATGGAAATTACTCAATTTGAGAATATTCGGGCTTATATTAAAATTCAAGATGGCTGTAATAATTATTGTTCATATTGTATAATTCCTTACTTAAGAGGTAATATTCGCTTTAAAAAATATAATACTATTTTAAAAGAAGCTAAAAGATTAGTGGATAATAATTATCAAGAAATTGTTTTAACGGGAATTCATACGGGAACTTACCACGATGAATTTAAAACATTAGTCAATTTAATAAATGATTTAACTAAAATATCAGGTTTAAAAAGATTAAGATTATCCAGTATTGAAGTTACGGAATTAGGTGATGATTTTATTGAACTTTTAAAAAATAATCCAATTTTATGTGATAATCTTCATATTCCTTTACAAGCTGGAAGTAATGAAATGTTAAAAATTATGAATCGAAAATATAATTTAGAATTTTTTGAAAACAAAATCAATGAAATAAGAAAAATTAGACCTAACATTTACATTTCAACTGACATAATAGTAGGTCATCCCGGAGAAAGTGAAGAATTATTTCAAAAAACTCTTGAATTTGTTCAGAAAATAAAATTTAGCAAGATTCATGTTTTTCCTTATTCGGATCGTGAGGGAACAAAAGCAAGTAAAATGAATAATCATATTGAAAATAAAGATATAAAATCACGAGTTAAAAAATTAATAGAATTAGGAAATGATTTAGAAAAAAAATATCATAATAAATTTATCAATCAAGAATCAACCATTTTAATTGAAGAAATAAAAGAGGGAATTAGTTATGGCCATACAAATAATTTTTTAAAATTAAAAATAAACAAAGTTATACCCATTAATACTTTTTACAAAATTATTATTAAGAATGAGAATATCTGTTAATAGTTGTAAAATCAATTTAAATGTTATACAAAAAATAAAAAAATGTATTATAATTAAATAGAGGTAGGAGATAAAAAAATGTATAAAGAAGATTATGAATATAAAAAAATAGCTAGAATAGCAAATAAATCAATTGGTTCTGGAAAAAGAATTAAAAAAAATTTTTCTAAAATAAATAAAGTTCGATTGACTGCTGTTGTTATAGCAACAACTTTATTTGTGACAGCTTCACTTTCATTTACTAATTTAGGACTTGAAAAAGTTTCGGAACAATTATATTTACACCAAGAAAAAAAAGTTTATGAAGAAGCTTTTAATGCCAATTCTTATCGTTTATTAAATGGAAATCAATTTTATAAAAATGATAAAAATGCTGAAGCCATTTGGAATAGATTAAATGAAATGGGAATTTATGAAGACCAGGACATAAATTTAGAATTATATAAAATGTATTCATTAATGCGAAATTCTGCAAATAGAAATGAATTAACTAACATGAATGAAGTAGTGCAAATGTTAAAATTCTTTTATTCAGAAGATAATGCTAAAATTGCCAGCTTACCAGAAAGTTTTACTGATTTAATAAAAGAATCGGGTTTTTTAAAAGAAGATGGTTCACTTGATATAAATGCCTATGAAGATGCAATGGATGAGTTATTATTAATTAATTCCAAAGATATGGAAAAGAAAAGATAAGGAGAAAACATGGAAAAAGAAGTTGAATTAAAAGTTATAACCCTTGAAGATAATCAAGATTATGCAATTATTGATGAAATAGAAGGCTATTTATATTTAGCAAATGTAAATGATCAGAATGATATTTGTATTCGAAAAGATATAGGAGAAGAAATAATCGGTTTGGAAAATGAAGAAGAATTTTATAAAGCCCTAAATTTATTTAATCTTAAAAAAAGAAGTTAGGATAAAAATATGCTTTATCCAATTTTTTATTTTGTGCAAACTTAACAACGCTTGAAAAGGTTAAAAATATGTAGTAATATTAAATAGTAGGAAAGAGGTACAAATTTATGACTAATAAAAAAATATATAGCATCATAGCTGTAACTGCAATCCTTTTAACGTCTTTAGGAGTAACTTTTGCATATTTTATTGCTA
This sequence comes from uncultured Muribaculaceae bacterium, assembly GCA_964404455.1. GTDB lineage: Bacteria > Bacillota_I > Bacilli_A > RF39 > UBA660 > CAKOSP01. Next base: position 7,563 of record CAYOJY010000043.1, read on the forward strand.
ATTTTGGCGCGGGATCAAATACTAACATCAATATAGAATCAAAAACAACTGATAAATTATATTTTGTGGAAGGTAAACCGATAAGTATAGTAGCTTCCCAAGAAAACTTTGGAGAAGGTATGGGTAATTTAAGTGATTATACCGTTACCAGTGCGAACTTAAAAGCTAATACTAATACAAATATAGCTAGTGAGGCCTATAATGTCTTTTTTGTAATAGATTATAATGACTTTGAATATACAACCGAAGATAAAAAAACAGAATTAATAATGAAAGTAACTGATCCCAACGGGGTAGAAGTAACCTCAATTCCCGGACTTCATTATAAAACCGGTGAAGTATCAGGATTTGATATCACCGAAGGTTATGGCTCATTTGAAATAGCAAAAGATTATTTAATTGAAGCCACTAGTGAAACTA
>CAYOJY010000044.1:0-7957 GCA_964404455.1 uncultured Muribaculaceae bacterium
TAGGGTATATGTATACAGTTGGTCAGCAAAGAGGAAGTGGAACATCAAGTCCAATAAAAACCTATTTAGAAAGCTGGTACGCAAGTAACTTAGCAAGTTATGATAATAAAATAGCCGATACGATATTTTGTAATGATCGCAGTACATATTCTGGAACAGTAGGAGGAACAAATTATACTGGAAATGGAGTGGGAACAACGGATACATGGTTTGGAGCAGCGAGAAGATTAATAAGTGCCAGTTCATTTGCCCCAATCGGAACAGGGCCAAGCTTAGTATGTCCACATAAAGATGATGCATTTACAAAAGCAGACACAACCAAAGGAAATGGAAAATTAAGCCAAAAAGTGGGCTTACTTACCGCCGATGAGGCGGCAATAGCAGGGGGAGCCGTAGCCTCCAATAACAGTAGTTACTATTTGTATACAAATAGTAACTACTGGTTAGGCTCGCCGTGTAGTTTTGCTTTTAATTATAGTGCTTTTGGGTTTTATGTGTTTTCAGCAGGTTTTTTGCCCTATAATAATGTGAATAATATCCTTGGGGCGCGGGTGGTAGTTTCTCTGTCATCTGATATCTCTTCATCAGGCGGGAATGGAACATGGAATAATCCCTATGTGATAAATTAATTTTTTTAAATATAAGCATAAAAAAACCTCAATTTGATTTGAGGTTTTTGAGTACTTTAATTTTGTTCTTCGCTATTTTGTTTTTCTAAATTAGTTATTAATGTTTTGATATATTCATTGTATTGTTTATTTAATTCACTATCAATAATATCTAAATCATAAAGTTTACGATAATGTTGAAGTGCATTAATTGTCATTTTATTATCAGAAGCTAAGAATTCTTTGCCTAAAACTTCTCTAATAGAATCAGATAATTTTTCAATTGCTTCTTTAGCGTGAGATTTGGTTTTTAAAATAACATGATAACCTAATTCAGTTTCAATAATAGTTGTTGAATATTCGCCGTCTTTTAATTTATAAGCAGCATCAATTAATTCATCATAAGAACTAGCTAAAACATTATAATTAATTTTACCTAACTCGCCACCTTTACTTTTAGTAGCGGCATCATCAGATAATTCTTTTGCTAAATCAGCAAATTTTACGGAAATGTCTTCTTTATTATTTTTAGCAGTATTTAATGTTTCAATAATACCTTTAGCTTTTTTTTCGGCTTTTTCTGTTGCTTCTTTTTGTTCATCTTCGCTTGCGGATGAAGAAACTGAAGGAGTAATTAAAATATGACTAACTTCAATATCACCTTTAGCTTTTTCTTTGTAATACTTTTCTATTTGTTTTTCAGTAACTTGATTTTTTGAATATTCTTCAGCTGCATGATTTTGTAAATAACTTAAATAAATATAATCTTCATAAGCTTCAACTGTTGAATAATTAGTATATTGTTGAATTGCTGATAAAAATTCATCTTCACCACCATATGATTCTTTCATTTGCTCAACATAACTTTTAGATTCTTCTTTAGCTGTTGTAACATAATCTTTAAATTCAGTTTCAAAAACGTGTTTATCTACCATTGAGATTATAACTTCTAAAGCATAGTTATTTTTTAATTGAGCATAAACATCATCAACACTTATTTTTTCACCATCTTTAAAAGTAATCACAGCTTCCTTTCCATTTTCTAATTTAGGAACTTTTCCACAACCTGATACCAATAAAAGACAAATTACTAATACACTTAATATTTTAATATTATTTTTCACAACTTTTTCCTCCTACAAAAAATATTATAACAGTAAATAAATTCAAATACAAGAAAATCAAAAAAAAATTCAATTAATTCTCGCACAAAAGCAAAAAATAACCATAAAATAATAATGAAAAGATAAATAAAGGAGGAATGATTTATGCGTTGTTGTAATACCGGATATGGTGCAGCAATTATATTAGTGCTATTCATTTTATTAATAATCATTTGTGGTGCATTCATTTAACGTATTAAAAAAATAAGGAGGTTATGTATGAAAAATTGTGGATGTCAAAAAGAAGAACATTCGTCATGTGGTAAACAATGTAATACTGGATGTCAAGGAAATAGTAGTTTTATAATATTAATTTTATATATATTATTAGCAATCATCATTGGAGGAGTGTTCTTATATTAAAAAAGAGGTTTCCCTCTTTTTTATTTATGAACATGGAATAATGCGTACATCTTGATTTTCCATTACGGTTTTATATTTATCAAATACATTTTGATAATCTTTTAAATACTTTTCATTCATTTTACTGAAGGGAACTACTTTATAATCTCGTTCAGGAGATAAATAAGTAAATAATAAATCAACTTCTATATTTTCAATTGAAATATCAGTTTTTAAATTTTCGTTAACTATTTTTTTAACATCCATTGTTACAAATGCTCCAATCACGCCTTTATGGCCAATAGTACTATATAAAGCCATTTGATTAGATATAAAATTTCCCATAGAGTATATGACCAGGGTATCATCAATAAATTCAATTGGTTGAATGGTATGAGAGTGATTACCTAAAATAATATGAACCCCCAAATCAGCTAAGTAATTAGCTTTTTCTTTTTGCCAGGCAGTAGGAGTATGAGTATATTCTACACCCCAATGCATTGCCACGATTATAACATCAACTTTATCTTTAATATTTTCAATATCTTTTTTAGCCAATTCATCAGAATAAACATTTACAAGGTATTCTTTACCAGTGGGAACAGGTATTCCATTCGTACCATATGTATAAGAAAGCATAGCATATTTTATTCCATTTATTTCGGCAATTTTTGGAGTATTTCGATCTTCTTCAGATGAATACATTCCCGATGAATAAGCTGCACTTTGGTTTTTCCAATATTTAATATTATTTAAAGCCCCATACTCTTTTTTATCCATAGAATGATTAGTGGCCAAGGAAACCAAATTAAATCCTGCCTCGATCATATTATCTCCCCATTCAGAAGGTGAATTAAAAGTGGGGTAATTAGAATAACCTAATTCTTTTCCCCCAAATACTGTTTCTTGATTATAATAAGCTAAATCATATTTAGGAACAATATTTTTTATTTCACTAAAAATATGCGAAAAATTATATTCACCATTTGTTTTTAATCCCGCCTTAAGTACACCACTATGTAATAGTGCATCACCCGTTGCCAGTAAGTTAAAGGAATAAGTTTTAGGCCAAATTTCTTTAGGTAATTCTTTTTTACTTTCACTTTTATTAACAGGTAAGTTATTTTCGGTTTTTAATAAATCAGTATTATTATAAAGTAAGAAGAAAAAAGTAAATAATACTACAATACTTAATAAAAACTTAAACTTTCTTTTTAATTTCTTTTTTTTCATCATTTTAAACCTCATTTAAGTATATTAAATACTTCATCCTTATTTAACTTTACTAAAGATGGAAAATCGGGTAATAAATGTAAATGATAATGCTTTATCATTTGACTTTTTCCATAATTAACTAAAATAGTTAAACTTTCTTTTTTTAATTTTTTCATTAATATAGCTCCATATTTTTTAGCTATTTTATTAATATGTAATAATAATTTATCATCTAATTCCTGATAATCATTGTAATGAATTTTAGGAATAATCAGTATATGACCATCAACATTAGGAAACGCATCCATTATCACTATAATCAAATCATCTTCGTATAAAATATCCGCTTTCTTTTTTTTATTTACAATATCACAAAAAATACAATTCATTATCATCACCATTTAAAGTATACCAAATTGTGTGTACTTTTGTCTATGTACTGCATAAATTAAATTAGGAAAGGTGATGAAAATGTCTAGTTATAAAGAAATTGTTACCAAAGCAATTATTGGTAAAGCAAAAAAAACAAGTAGTGCCGACTACACAGTTGAAACAGAAGAAAGTCCTAATACTGTTTTAGGTTGCTGGATAATTAACCACACATTTAATGGTTTTAAGAAGGATAATACAGTTGTAATTGATGGTGCTTTTGATGTAAATGTTTGGTATTCTTATGATCTTGACTCTAAAACAACTGTGTGTACCCGTAAATTTACTTATGCTGATGAAATGAAAATGAATAAAATAGATAACGTTTCTGATATTCATGTTAAGTGTTTAAAACAACCCACAGTAATAAATGTAGAGGTAAAAGATGGAATTGTTCACTTAAGTGTTGAAAAGGAAATGGGTGTTGAATTAGTAGGGGATACCAAAGTAAAAATAAGTGTTGAAGAAAGTTCAGATGATTATGAAGAATTATTTGATGAACCAGAAATAGATGAAGTATTGGATGAAATAACTGATGATTATTTAAACTAGTGTCAACGAATTAGGTTGACACTTACTTTTGGATATGTTATATTTAAGGCAGTAAGAAAGGAAAGAAATAATTATGGCAGTTAAATTAAGACTAAAAAAGATGGGAGCTAAGAAAAGACCTTTTTATCGAATTGTTGCCGCTGACGCAAGAAGTCCAAGAGATGGAAAATTTATTGAAATAGTAGGAACTTATGATCCTCTTAAAAGTCCGGCAGAAATTACAATTGATACTGAAAAAGTTCAAAAATGGTTGAATAACGGAGCGATTCCTACCGATACTGTAAAAAGTATTTTGAAAAAAGAAGGAATTACTAAAAATTCCCCTAAGAAAGAAGTTTAAAAATGAATTTAGTAGAATATACCGAATTTTTAGTAAAAAGTATTTGCCGAAAACCAGATATGGTTAAAGTGGAATCATTTGAAATGGAAGAAGGAAACATGCTGGAAATTATTGTTCATGAAGAAGATAAGGGCATGGTAATTGGTCGAAATGGCCAAATGGTCGCTGCATTAAGAACCTTAATTCAAGCTAAAAATTATCTTGAAGGCAAACCAAGAGTTAGAATTAATATTGATTCTTTTTAGAGCATTTTTATAAAAATGCTTTTTATTTTGTTGAGAGAGTTTAGTTTATTGAATATTTTATGTTATAATTTTCACAGGTGAAACCATGAATACATTAATTGGCAAAATTCGGAAAATAATTTATCGAAATGAAGATAATGGTTACACTATTGCTTTATTTCGGGTAAAAGAAGCCGATATTAAAAATTTAGAAAATACAACTGTCCAACTAGTTGGATATTTTTATGATTTAAAACTAGATGTTTCAATGGAACTAACGGGAACATATGAAATTAATGTAAAATATAATCGTTATCAGTTTAGTGTTAAAAATTATAATATAATAAAACCAACAACGGATGAGAAGATAATTGAATTTTTAACTAGTTCATTTATTAATGGTTGTGGAAAAGAAACTGCTAAAAAATTAGTTGCGGCATATAAAGATAAAACTTTAGAAAAAATTAAAGACATGGATAATTTAATGGCTATTTCCGGAATGACTGAAAAAAGAGCACTTAAAATTAATGCTTCAATTTTAAATTATGATAAAAGTAGTAGTTTAATTTTAAAATTGGAAATTTTGGGCTTTAATTTAGAAGATTCGGGAAAAATAATTAATAAATATAAAAATTTAGTAGAACATATTTTAGAAAATGAATTTTATCGTTTAAAAGAAATTATTGATTTTAAAAAATTAGATAATATATATATCCAAAATTATGACAAAAATTCTTTTGAAAGGACTTATCATACAATAATTGAAACAATGAAAATTATTAGTTTTAATGAAGGGCATACTTATTATGATCATGATTTAGTCAAAAAATATTTAACTAGTTTATTCAATATAAATGTTTCTGAAGAAGTATACGAAGAAGTATTATTACAACTCCAAAAAAATAATGAAATCGTTATTTTAGAAAACAAACTATATTTAAAAGAATTATTTGATGCGGAAAAGAATATTGCCTGTAATTTAAAAACAATAACGGATAACAAAACTGTAAAAATTAAAAATTTTGAAGAAAAGATTCAAAATTTAGAAGATAGCTTAAATATTATATATGATAATGAACAAAAAAAAGCCATTAAAAGTGTTTTTGAAAATAACTTTGCAATTATTTCGGGAGGTCCTGGCACAGGAAAAACTACCATTTTAAAAGCCATCGTTAAATTATATATTGCTGAGCATAAATTAAGTCCGGTTGAAATTATTGAAAAGATTGCTTTAATAGCGCCCACAGGAAGAGCAAGTAAAAAAATGAGTATGGCAACTGGGCTGCCCGCCTATACTATTCATCGTTATTTAAAATGGCGTAAAGATACTGATGCTTTTGAGTATGATGAATTTAATAAAACTGCTCATAAATTGGTTATTGTTGATGAAACCAGTATGGTTGATGTGAAATTATTTTCTTCTTTATTAAGTGCATTAAGAAGTAATGTTAAATTAATTTTAGTAGGAGATGCATTCCAGCTTCCTTCTGTTGGTCCTGGTAAAGTTTTAAATAATTTAATTGATTCAGAACTTTTTAATTTTCTCCCTTTAGTTAAAATTTATCGGCAAAGTGAAAATTCATTTATTCCTTATTTAGCTAAAGAAGTTAAAAATAAAGATTTAGATGAAGATTATTTAACTAAAAAAGATGATTACAATTTTATTATTAGTGATAGCACTAATTTTAAAAAAATAATTGAAAAAATAATAAATGTTTCTAAAGCAAAAGGATTAACTGAAGAAAATATGCAAGTATTAATACCAATTTATAAAGGAGAAAACGGAATAGATAGTATTAATATTTTATTAAGAAATATATATAACCCTAAAAATGAGTCAAAAAAAGAGCTTATTTTTAACGATACTGTTTATCGGGAAGGTGATAAAGTTTTACAATTAACTAATGACCCCGATAATAATATTTTTAATGGAGATATTGGTTATATTTTAGAAATAAATAAAGATGCTAAAAAAACCATTATAACAATTAATTTTGATGATAATATTGTTGATATCGAAAGAAAAAATTTAATAAATTTAAAGCATGCCTATGCAATATCTATTCATAAAAGCCAAGGAAGCGAATTTGAAAATGTTATTATGCCCATTTTAAATGATTATTTTATTATGATGTATAATAAATTATTATATACAGGTTTAAGCCGGGCGAAAACATCTTTAATTTTAGTGGGAAACCCTAATGTTTTTGCCAGCGGAGTTCGAAATGATTATTCTGCTAATCGAAATACAACTTTGCTGGAAGTTTTACATAGTATATTCTTAGAAAATTAGTTCATAATAAAATCAAGAGGTGTTTATATGAAAAAAATGACAATGCTTGGAGCTGGATTAATGTTGGGAACTCTTGGCGGAGCTGCATATCTTTTATTAAATAAAAAAACTAAAAAAAGAGCAAATGATTTAATAAATGCAGCTATTGATGATGCATCTAGTTATTTTAAAAAGCATGATAATATGGATAATTAAAGTTATCCTTTTTATTTACTAAATTATTAAATTTTGATAAAATAATATTAGGTGATTATATAATGTCAATAATTGATGAAATAAAAAAAAGTTACATTGAAGACTATCGTCTTGCTAATGAGCACCATGATGATGTTCATTATCTTACAGATGAAGAAATAGCATTAATGGCTCCCGTTAGTAACAAAGAGATAATAATGGCTGTAGAATTTTATCTCCAGTTATTAAAAAAAGATATTAATTTATTAGAAGATGAATTAATTAAAATTAAAAATAAATTTTATGGTCAAGAAAAATTTGAACAGGAAAAAGATATTTTAATTGAACTTAGAATGAAAAGAAATCAGTATTTAAAAGAAGAAAAAGAACTAAAAGAATTTATAACCCCTATTGAAAAAACTATTGACTTAGATAATTTAGATTTAAATATTCAATCAAAAGTTAAATAATAATAAAAATTTATTTATTATTATTTTTTGGAAAAGAATTTAAAAAAATGATATTATTAATTATAGGAAAGAAGGTCAAAATGGAAAATAAAAAAATATATAGCATCATTGCTATAACCGCAGTATTCTTAACGGCAATCGGAGTAA
>CAYOJY010000045.1:0-7743 GCA_964404455.1 uncultured Muribaculaceae bacterium
GGCATCAGACTTTGACTCTGACATTCCGATGGTTCGAGTCCATCCGAGGCAGCCATTTCAATTTTATGATTCGTTAGCTCAGCTGGTAGAGCATTTGACTTTTAATCAAAGGGTCATGCGTTCGAATCGCATACGAAACACCAAAATAAAAAATAAGCTCAGTTAAAACTGAGTTTTTTTATTCATTGAAATTTTCAATTTCCTGTTTACTTTTATGAGGTTCATCAAAAAATAAATCTGAATAATTTTGTTGTCTTAATACTTCATAGACTATAACTGCAACAGTATTAGAAAGATTAAGAGAACTAACTTTATTACTCATTGGTAAGCGAATACATTTATTTAAATGGTTCTTTAAAATATTTTTGGGTATTCCAGTACTTTCTTTTCCAAAAAAGAAATAATAATTTTTGTTTTGATTAGCATAATTAAAATTTGAATGAGGTTGGTGCCCATATCTTGTTAAAAAGTAAAATTCGCCTTTATTTTGCGAAAAAAATTCCTCAATATTTTCATATATTGTCAAGTCACATTCTTTGATGTAATTTACTCCGCTTCTTTTCAATTGCTTTTCTTCTAAGCTAAAACCCAATGGTTTAATTAAATGAAGTTTGGCATTAACGGCAATACATGTTCGCATAATATTTCCAGTATTTTGAGGTATTTCCGGCTCAAAAAGAACGATGTTAATCATGTTTTTTCACCAAATTAATAGATTTTTTATTTATTATTTTTTTAGTAAAATAATTAATCACCATGATTTGACTCCTTTTTATTTTATTATAATAGTTTTCATGAGCTAATTCAACTATCTGTTTATGTTTTCTTTCATTAAAAAAAAGCTTATTCGCTTTTCTCAAAATCATATATGTCTAATAAATTTTCAAATTGATTGGCGGTTATCATTGTATTATTACTTTCAATTTTATCTTCAACTTTATTATTAACATAATATATTATTGCTGGCGTTGTATAAATATTGGTTTTTAATTTATCATTTAATTTTTCTAAGTAATTTTTTTCTGTTTTAATATTAGTTATATTTAAATAATAAAATTTGTCATGAATATTATATGAATCAATCAATGGTTTCAAGTTTTTTTCTAATGCATAAACATTTTTATCATTTGTATAGCCAATATAAATAAAAAATTCTGCTGGGGGTTCTTTAAAAATAGTATCCACTTCGTTTAAATTCTTAAAAATTAAACTTACCGTATTGGTTTTAACTAAATAACTTTCTAGTAACTTCTCTTTATTTTTTACATTATACCAACTAAAAGCATATAAAAATAAAAATATTACCCCCAAAAACAAAATGGTTGCTAGGACATAATTTTTAAGCGGAACATATTGATTTTTCTGTATTTTTTTCACTACATTTTTTTTGTTCATTTACTTCATATCCTTTCCTTTTAATTTTATCACAAAATATCTTAAAAATCACAATAATTTATTCATTTGATTTTGATTTATTTAAAACTTCTCTTGGTTTCGAACCATTTTGTGGACCTACAATGCCTCTTGCTTCAAGTAAATCAAGCATTCTAGCCGCTCGGTTATAGCCAAATCTAAATCTTCTTTGAATTAATGAGGCACTGATGCTACCATTTTCAATTGCAAATTCAACAACTTCATTATACATTGGATCATCGCCCGCATCACTATTACTTGTGCCACTTGATTTATTTACATTAACATTAACAAATTCTTCATCATATTTTACAGTTAATTGATTTTTACAATAATCTATTAAATTTTTTATTTCAGTATCACTAATAAAACATCCTTGAATTCTTTTAGGGGTGTTTTCGCTCATCGGTAAATAAAGCATATCTCCTCTGCCAAGTAATTTTTCAGCTCCCCCCATATCCAGTATAGTTCGAGAATCAATTTGACTAGCAACCGAAAAAGCAATTCTAGAAGGTATATTATTTTTTATTAAACCTGTAATAACATCAGTTGATGGTCTTTGAGTTGCTACAATAAGATGAATCCCTGATGCTCTTGCCATTTGAGTAATTCGCATAATTGAATTCTCAACTTCTTTGGAGGCAACTAACATTAAATCAGCAAGCTCATCAATTATAACAACAATATATGGTAATTTATTAATCGGTGATTCTGGTCTTTTTTTATTTTCTTTATGAACCCATTCATTATAAGCGGAAATGTTTTTAAATTCCTTATCGCTGAATAATTCGTATCTTTTTTCCATTTCATTAACAATTTCTTGAAGAATAGCGGAAGCCTTTTTAGGATCATTTACTACCGGGCAAAGCAAATGGGGTATTTCATTATAATTAGTTAATTCCACTTTTTTGGGATCAACTAAAACTAATTTAATTTCATCCGGTTTATAACGCATTAATATTGAGGCAATTATAGAATTAATGCAGACCGATTTACCTGATCCGGTGGAACCTGATACTAAAAGATGAGGCATTTTAGTAATATCTTCTAAAATGGATTTTCCCATGATGTCTTTTCCTAAAGCAACATATATTTTATTATTATTAGATACATAAGCAGTTTCTTCTAAAACTTCTCTAATTTGAACGGTACTTACTACTTGATTGGGGATTTCGATTCCTATAGTACTTTTTCCAGGAATTGGTGCTTCTATTCTTACATCTTTGGCTGCTAATGCTAAAGCAATTTCTTTATTAATACTACTTATCCGATTAACTTTAGTGCCATGAGGAACGGTAACTTCATATTGAGTTACGGCGGGGCCAATATGAGTTTCAACAACTTTAGCCTCAATTCCAAAATCCCGAATAACTCTTTCTAAAATTTTTTTACTATTTTGAGTAAACTCAGGATTGTTAATTTTTTTATTATTATTTATCGGATGTAAAATATCAAATTTTGGCAAATAATATTTAGTTTTATGAACTTCTTCTTTTGATGATGGGTTTATTTCTAAAGATTCTGTAGTGGGTTTGCTTTTTATTTGATCAATACTGGTAATGATTACTTTTTTCTCTACTTCTTCTTTTTTAATTTCATTAAATTTTAAATCGCCATTTTCATCAAAGGCAATACTTTTTTCTTTCTTTTTAAATTTCAATAAATTACGAAGTTTCTGAATTAAATCATTTAAGTTAATATTAAATGCTAAAATTACGCCAAATATTGTAGAAATTATTAAAATGATTTTAGTTCCAGTGGTTCCAAATAAAGAAAATAAAGCAGCTGTGGTAACTGCGCCTATCAAACCGCCCCCAATTACAATGGAAGTAGTTCCTGCTGAATTTAAAGCATTGGAAGTTGTTATAGTGGACATTCTTTCCATAAAATTATTATATGTGGCTAAAATTATTTCTTTGGAACTATTTTCTTTTAAAAAACCTAAATGACTAGCGACAAGAATAACTAATATAAGAACGTAAAAACCAATTAATTTAGAAGAAAAAAACTTTGGCATACTTCTTTTGAATAACATATAAATCCCAATATATAAAACTGCTGCTAAAACAAGTATCCACCAAGTTCCAGCTAAAAACATTGAAAATTTTTTAATCATCGTTCCAACATAACCAAAACCAAAACCGATAATACCAATTAATATTAAAATTAATCCGGTTAGTTCTACACTATAACTAATCCCTGGTTTGGGGTTTTTTGTTTTTTTGCGTTTTGCCATTTTATTCACCTAATATTATTATATCTTATTATTTCAATATTTGCCAAGTATATTCTGTAATAGCTATTTATTTTTTATTTTATAACATCTATTTTAATATTATGTTTTTATAGACCTTTTAATTATTTTGTTTAGTAGGTAAAAGGTACAATCACTAATTAAAATATACCGTACCATAAATTAGAAAGGGAGGAAGACATGTTATTTGATGACAATATTACTTTTTTATCATTTGTTAATTTAGATGATAATAAATATAATTCCAATATTTTAAATAGTGAAGAAGGTTTTACAATTGGCAATATGTTTAAAAATGAGTATGAACCTTATAAAAATTATAAACCAGGAGTTTTGAAAACTAATTCTGAAAAATTAGCAGAACTTTATAAAATAATGGAATTGTCTTTTGCTATAAATGATTTAAACTTATATTTAGATTTAAATCCGCAAGATGAAAAAGTATTTAATTTATTAAAAAGTTATCTTGAAAAATTATGTGAATATGAAAAAAAATATGTTAAAAAGTACGGTCCATTAGAAATTACCGAAAATACTTCTTATGAAAATGAATGGATTAAAAATCCTTGGCCATGGGATAAGGAGGGATCATCTTATGTATAAATATGTAAAAACGCTAGCTTATCCAATTAATATTCATAAAAAAGATTTAAGAATGGCAAAATATCTCATTACCCAAATGGGAGGGTCAAACGGTGAATTAGGTGCGGCATTAAGATATTTTTCGCAAAAATTTTCTATGCCTGATGAAAAAGGGAAAGCTTTATTAAATGATATAGCAACAGAAGAGTTAGGTCATGTAGAAATGATTGCAACCATGGTACATCAACTTTTGGAAAATGCTACTAAAGAAGAATTAACTGAAGCAGGTTTGGATAGTTATTTTACTGAACACAGAAGAGGGGTTTATCCGATAGATGCATCAGGAGTGCCTTTTACAGTTTCTTATTTCGCCGTAACTGGAGATCCTATTGCCGATTTAGCAGAGGATATGGCAGCGGAACAAAAAGCTCGAGTTACATACGAAAATTTAATTGATTTGACAGATGATGAAGATTTGATAAATCCGCTATTATTTTTAAGACAAAGAGAAGTAGTCCATTTTAATCGATTTAAAGAATTATATGAATATTATAAATCTAAAGGTTATTAAATAAAAAAGTATCAAGAAAAAATAATTTCTTGATATTTTTATTAAAATTCAAATAATTATTTAGCAATTACTTTGTGAAAAACCGTGTTATCAAGACAATAAATATTAATTGTTCGAAAAAATTATGTAAAATTTTTAAATCTTGTGCTTTTTATATTTATTTTTAAATTTACCTTCCTTGTTAAGTCACTTTGTGACATATTTTACATTATTTTGAGACATTTTCCAAAGAGGCTACTTAAGACATTATTATAAATTAATCACAATTAATGTAAAAACATTTGTTTTTTATTTGACATAATGATTATTATATTTTAAAATAATAATAGCGAAGCATAGGGTTGAAAGATGAAAAAAATATCGAATAAAGTTTTACAACTAATTAAAGATAATAAGAATATAGCGATAATCTTAATTATTGCGTTTTTAATTGTTTCAATATCAATTGCCGTAACCTATTCTTATTACAGTGTAACCAATACCCGTAATTTAATTAGTGGAAAAATTGGTGATATAACATTACCAGATTTAACTATACAATATATGATTGAAAATAGAAATGATGAAGGCGATGGAGCAGGAACTTATTTTTCAAGTTATAAAGCTCCCACTAATGGGTATGTTTTTATACCGGAAACTTCGAGTTGTACTAATGAAGCTTCTTTTGTAAAAAATGAAGATAATACATTTACTATAAATTCAAAAGGTAAAACTAAATGTAATTTTTATTTTAATGCAGTTAATATTAATTCAACAGAAGATATTAGTTTAGTTTTTATGAAAGAAAGAAAAAAAGTTGATGGAAAAGGTGCAGGGGTTTATGAAACTGTTACTGAAGCTTCAATTGCATCCTTATTATTACAAGGTTATGCTTATAATAGCAGTTTATCAAAATGTTCAGATAATTCGGCTATTACTTATAATTTTTTTGAAAAAACAATCAATGTTGATGCGACAAAACCTAAATTGACTTGTACTATTTATTTTAAAGTAGCGGCAAAAGCAACTGTTGGTTTTGTTATTGACCATGGTACGATGAGTGATTATATGCACGAAGTTGATTTTAATGGTTCTTTAACGACTTCATACAATTTAGAAAGTGGTTATTTAGCAAGTAACGCTCGATTAATTTGTGATAATGGAATAGTCGGAAGTCTTTCGGAAACTACTATTAATTTAACTAATGTACCTAAAACTGGTGTTTGTCGAATAGTATATATTACTCAATTACTGGCTTATACTGGTTCAGTACAAAATTATACTATTCCCGAAACAGGAACTTATAAACTTCAAGTATGGGGCGCTGAAGGTGGAAATGCTGGGGGAAAAGGCGGATATTCTGAAGGAAATATTTATTTAACAAAAGGAACAAAAATATTTATTCATGTTGGTGAAGCTGGTTCTAAATCGGGAAATTCTTTGTGTGCCGGTGGTGGTTATAATGGCGGAGGTTGTGCATTTAATACTGGTGGTGGTGGCGGTGGCGCTACTGACATTAGAATTGGTACAAATAATTTAAATTATAGGGTAATTGTTGCTGGCGGCGGTGGCGGTAAGGGTGCAGACTCTTGTGCTATTGGTGGTGCCGGTGGTGGTGTTAGTGGAATTGGTAACACAACTCAAGGTTCATGTGGAACTCAAGGTGGAGCAGGGAAAATTTTGGCCGGTGGTGAAGCGGGAATATATTTAACAAATACAGGAAATGTTGGAACATTTGGCAATGGCGGAGCGGGAAAAAATGATACGTTAGACGGCGGCGGCGGTGGCGGCGGCTGGTTTGGTGGAGGATCTGGAGCAAGTGGTCTTTGGTCATCAGGCGCTGGTGGTGGAAGTGGCTTTATTTATACGGAAACCCATGCTAATTCTAATTTATCTTCAAATTATTATCTGGAAAATGCAGCAACTTATGCAGGAGATGTTACTTTTTCTTCAATTACCGGAGGAACTGAAACTGGTCATTCCGGTAATGGATATGCAATTATATCATTAGTTAATTAAATTAGCATATTTTTGATGCTAATTTTTACGGAGGAAAATTATGTATTGTGAGAAATGCGGGGATGCAATGCCAGGTGATAGTTTTGTCTGCCCAACATGTGGAAAAATTTTAAGCCAAAAACAAATCAAAATTCATAAAGAAATGAATAAAAATAATAATCAGCCAAAATATTTATCTGATCGTTATGGAGTAAAAAAAGATATTGTTTTTAATAAAGATTTTAACAATAAGAATTTAATAGTATATATTATCTTCATTTTATTGATATTAATAATAATAGCATTAATTGCAATTAATGCTTTCGGGAGTTAAGTATGATAATTATTTGTATAAAAATATTTTTGGCGAGAATTTTAGATGTCTCGCTTGGAACAGTTAAAACTTATTTAATGGTTAAAGGCCAAAAAATACCCGCAACTTTTTTATCTTTTTTTGAGGTATTAATTTGGTTTTTGATAGCTCGTGAAGCACTAACTGTTGGAATATCTAATTTATGGATTCCTATTTCTTATGCATTAGGCTATGCGACGGGGACATTTTTAGGAACTTATATTACGGATAATATTATTAATAGTTTTGTCACTGTTCAAATTATTACTAAAAAAGAAAATGATAAAATAATTGATATTTTAAGAGAAAATGGTTTTGGAGTATCTGTTGTTAATTTAAACAATACCAAAGATGGAATTAAAAAAAATATGTTGTTTGTGGAAATAAACAAAAAAAGCTTAAATCATTTGAGAAAAATAATAGAAAATTCGAATGATAACTATTTTTTTACTATTAATGAAACAAAATATGTTCAAAATGGAATTATTAAATAATTTTACTCAAGCGGGAAAATATGGTAATATATATTAAAGATAGAGAGGTAGTGGATGAATGAATTCAAAAAAAGGCTTCACATTAATTGAGTTAATTGCC
>CAYOJY010000046.1:0-7640 GCA_964404455.1 uncultured Muribaculaceae bacterium
CACTTAAATTGCCCATACCTTCGCCAAAGTTCTCCTGGCTTGCAACGATACTTATCGGTTTGCTTTCCACAAAATATAATTTATCTGTTGTTTTTGATTCTATATTAATATTCGTACTTGATCCGGCGCCAAAATTGGCAATAAAATATGCAAAAGTTACTCCTAAAGATGTTAAAAGGATTGCAGTTACAGCTATGATGCTATATATTTTTTTATTAGTCATTTTTAACCTTCTTCCTATTATAAATAATATCATTTTTTTTAAAATGTTGCAATACATTTTGAAATGTATTAAAGTATTATTTGTAATACGATATTATTGGAGGAATTATTATGGCATTAAAAATAAATAATAATAATCCAAATAAAACAATTAGATTTCCAATACCTTTAATTAATAGTATTGAAGATAAAATTAAAAATAAAGATATTTCATTTTCAAAATTTGTAATTTAAGCTTGTGAATATGCATTAAAAAACATGGAAGAGGAGCATAAGAAATAAAAATCGATGAATTATCATCGATTTAATATTGCTTACCAAAATATATTTTATGTTTAGATTTTTTGCCACATACAATGCAGGGTGCATCTGTTATTTCATTTTCAATAATACATCTTGATTTAAGAGAAGTATCGTCTTTTATTTGTGTTTCGCATTCTACATCGCCACACCAATTAATTTTAATAAAACCTGGCTTATTATTGGCAATTTTTTTAAATTCTTCATAATCATTTGATTGATAAAGCATCGAATCTCTTCGTTTAGTTGCTTTTTGATACATATTATCTTGAATATCATCTAATAAAGTTGTTATTTTATCAACACAATCATTTTTATTAATATTGATTTTTTCTAAGGTATCTCGACGAACTAAGGTTACTTCATTATTTTTTAAATTACGTTCCCCTATTTCAATTCTGATAGGATATCCTTTAACTTCAGCTTCAGCAAATTTAAAACCTGGAGTTTTTTCCGTTAAATCAATTTTATAAGTAATTTTTTTCTCATTTAATTTTTCTTCTAATATTTTTAACTCATCTAAAACATTTCCTATCGGAATAATAATTACTTTAATCGGCGCTATTTTAGGCGGTAATACTAAACCATTATCATCTCCATGAGTCATAATAATTGACCCAATCATTCGAGTGGATGATCCCCAGCTAGTTTGATATGGGTTTTGAAGTTTATTATTTTTATCTAAAAATTCAATATTAAATGCTTTAGTAAAAATTTGACCAAAATAATGACTTGTTCCATTTTGTAAAGCTATCCCATCATACATCATAGCTTCTACGGTATAAGTAATATCAGCTCCGGCAAATTTTTCTTTTTCAGTTTTACGACCGGTAATAACAGGCAATGCCAAATAGTTTTTTTGAAATTTTTCATAAACATTTAACATTTTTAAAGTTTCTTCCATAGCAGCTTCTTTAGTCATATGCATGGTATGACCTTCCTGCCATAAAATTTCTCGACTTCTTAAAAATGGTCTTGTAGTTTTTTCCCAACGGACAATTGTGCACCATTGATTATATAATTTAGGTAAGTCACGATATGAATTAATTATTTTTTTATAATGTTCACAAAATAATACTTCACTTGTTGGTCTTACACACATTCTTTCTTCTAATTTTTCCGAACCGCCATGAGTTATCCAAGCTACTTCAGGAGCAAAACCTTTAACATGATTTTTTTCAATGTTTAATAATGATTCAGGAATAAACATTGGCATCTGAACATTTTCATGACCCGTTTCTTTAAACATATGATCTAAAACTTTTTGAATTTCTTCCCATATTGCATAGCCATAAGGTCTTAAAATAACTGAGCCTTTAACTGAGGAATAATCAATTAAATCAGCTTCTAATACAACATCTGTATACCAAGCAGCAAAATTAACATCCCTGTTTGTTATATTTTTATTTTTCATTTTATTCCGCCTTAAATTCACTTAAAACATTATCATCATTTAGTATTTGATTTACTTTTTCGGTCGCAACATTTATTTTATCACTGCAATATTTTGCTAGTTTCATGGCTTCTGTATATTTTTCAATAGCTTTATCTAGTTCGACATTACCACTTTCTAATTCCTTAACAATTTCTTCTAAATCGTTTAAAGCTTCTTCAAAACTTTTTTTAATTTCCATTTTTAATCTCCTTTACCAAAGCAGTAACACTGCCTTTTTTAAATTTTATTTCTAACAAATCTTTTATTTTTACTTCTTTACTACTTTTAATTATTTTATCTTTAACTTTAACAACAGAATATCCTTTTTCCAATATTTCTAAGGGATTTAAATTTTTTAAATTCGCCAAGATAATATTAATTTGATTTTGAAAATTATCTATCATAATTTGCGGAGTTTTTAAAATATGGGATAATTTGATTTTATCTAATCGATTTTTTTGAATTTCAATTATTCCTTTAATATTTTTTTCACCATTTAGAATCAAAGTATCCAATTTTTGCATTTTAATTTCATACATTGTTAATGGGTTTTTTAAAAGATAATTTGATTTTACACTTCTTAACTTGATAAATTTAGTATTAATCATATTTTTAATATTTTTATTTAACCTTATTTTAAAATGATTAATAATATTTAATGTATCAATTACCGTTGGAACAGCCATCTCCGCTGCTCCCGTTGGCGTGGGAGCTCGTAAATCTGCGACATAATCAGCAATTGTAAAATCTATTTCATGACCAACAGCGCTTATTATGGGAGTATTAGCTTCATAAATTGCTCTAGCTACTATTTCTTCATTAAATGCCCATAAATCTTCAATGGAACCGCCTCCTCGACCTAAAATAATAGTATCTAAATTATAATTATCAGCCTTTATTATTTGATTAACAATATTAGGGGCGGCATCTTTGCCTTGAACCAACGTGGGAAATAAAATTATTTCTACCGAACGATTTCTTCTTTTAATTGTACTAATAATATCTTTAACAGCAGCACCCGTTGAGGCCGTTATTATACCTATTTTTTCAGGATATTTGGGAATATTTTTCTTTTTTTCTAAGCTGAATAAGCCTTCTTCAGCAAGCTTTTTCTTTAATTTTTCATATTCAATATATAAATTACCAATTCCATCAAGCTCTAATTTACTGACATAAACTTGATAACTTCCCTGAGTGGGATAAGCAGATACTCGACAAATAATTAAAACATTCATTCCATCTTCAGGATTAAATAAAACATTTTGATTATCTTTAGCAAACATCACTGCGTTAATTTTAGATGTTTCATCTTTTAAAGTAAAATACCAGTGACCCGTTGGATGTTTTTTTAAATTTGATATTTCGCCTTTTAATAAAACATACGTTAAAAAACCATCTTTTTCCAAAAGAGATTTAATATAGTTATTTAAATTTGTAACCGTTATATATTCTCGATTCATAATTTAACCTTCTTTAATAATTTTATCTAATGTTGCATTAATAATTTTGCGAACTGATTCATCACTATATTTTTTAGCTAATTCAATAGCTTCATTAATAGCCACAATTTCTGGAGTGTCCATATATTTTAATTCATATATCGCTATTCGCATAATCGATGCTCCAGTTTTATCTATTCGATCAATTGTCCAGCCTTCCATAAATTCATTAGCCATTTTGTCAATAATTGATTGATTCATTATTACACCACAAACAATTTCGTTAACAAATTTATTTTCAATCGGCAAGTTTTCTTTAATAATACTGTTAATATCATAATCAATTTTTCTTTCTTCACAAATATTTAACTGATATAAAATAGCCATGCATTTTTCTCTAAGTTCGCTTCTAGTCATAAGACACCTCTTAATAAATTATATCATAAAATCCTAAAATAAGTCTTAAATAAAACTAAAAATTCATCCGTAATGTAAGGATTATTCCAATGTGCCTATTCTTCCTATCTTTTTAGGGTTGCTTGAGCCAATGCAAGGTAAGTGTGGCAATTTAGGAAAAAAATTTGTTTATACACAAATTTACTTTCGATAAATCGCTTCAACTTCTACTTTTATATTCATTATATCACTTAAACAGTTTAATTTCCATTCGAATCAATTTTATCTTCAGACACCACTTCCTCTTTCCAATTTAAGTAATCTTCTATAATTGTATTTTGTTTATATAGTATTTTAAATAAAGCAATAACCATCTCCCGAGTTTAAAATTCCCTTTGTTTGTGTATTTGTTAATCTAAAAGCGGGTCCTTTTTCAATTAACAAATACATGAATCTTAGAAAATTTCATTTTAATTAAATTATTATTGCATCCATAGATTAAGAATATCAGTTTTCTATTCATAATTTTTATAGTATATAAAAAAACGCACCCCTAAGGATACGCATTATATTTGATTTACAAATCGATTTTTAAATTATTCTTTACCTAATAACCAATCTAATACATTTATTTGTTTTATTCCGTTATGGGAAACTTTTGGAACAATATCCATAGTTAATAAATATTTTGGATTATGATCTTTTATAGAATCTAAAGGCTTTAATTCTCTTTCTAGTGTTTCCTCTTCAATAGCTGTGTACGCTACTTGATAGTATTCTGTACCATTATCGCCAATAGCGATAAAATCCACTTCTACATCATCAATTTTACCAATATAGATTTCATAACCACGCCTTTTTAATTCTAAATAGACTATATTTTCTAATATATGACCAAAATCCACTTTTTTATCGCCAAGTAAATATTGTCTAAAGCCAAGATCAGAAACATAATACTTATGGCCTGACCCTAAATATTGTTTTCCTTTTATATCATATCTTTCGACTTTATATATCATAAAGCTTTCTATTAAAGCACTTAAATAATTTTCTACTGTATGAACAGACATTTTTCTGCCTTTAGATGTTGCAGTATTTGCTATGTTAGTTGAAGAGGTAGTATTACCTATATTATCAAATATAAACCTTATTACACTATCAAGCATTGATACATCAGATATTTTTTTACGAGCAACTATATCTTTTAAAACTACCGAATTATAAACCCCATCTAAATATGCTTGTCTTTCTTTTTTGGTTTTTAATTCTAAAGTATAAGGCAATGAACTGTTAGTAATATAATTATTATATTTTGTAGTTAAATCCGTATCTCCAACAGCTGATATATATTCTTTAAAAGACAAAGGCATCATTTTTACTTCTATGTATCTACCAGAAAGTAGTGTAGCAAGTTCCCCAGATAATAAATAAGCATTAGATCCTGTTATATATAAATCTACATTCTTTTTAACATATAAACTATCACAGGTTTTTTCAAATTCATGAACTTTTTGAACTTCATCTAAAAATACATAATTCATTTTATCAGGATTTAATTTTTCATTAACTAAATCATATAATTGTTTAGATTCTGTTATATGGGCATAATCGCCTTCTTCAAAATTTACCCCAATTATTTGTGATTTATCCACATCATTTTCTAATAAATACTCTTGATATAACTCAAACAAAGTTGATTTACCACATCTTCTTATACCACTAACAATTTTAATTAAATCTTTTTCTTTAAAAGTTATTAGCATATCCAAATATTCTGGTCTTTTTATCATATACATCATCTTCCTTTCTTATAGGATTAATTATAATATAACAAATAATAAAAGTCAAGTTTTGTGCAGTGAGTTGCACAAAACTTTCAAAATAAGACATTTTATGCACTTTATATTTTTTTATATATTACCATTTGCAAAAATGAAAATCAAGAAATATGAACAATTATTTTTTTGCATTCTGAATCTATGTCAAGTTTTAGGACACGAAAGTTTCACACAATTATACTTTAGCTAATAAATAGTTTCGATATTTTTGATTCGGAGTATATTTTTCTTAATTTCTCTTTTTCTTTATGTTTCTCAAAACCTTTTAATCTCTTCTTTTGTATTGATTACATAGGCTAAAAAGATTATTGTATCATTAATTATTTTTTGTTGTTGCTTTTATGACCGCTTGAGCAGCCGCTAATTTAGCAATAGGAATACGGTATGGAGAACAAGATACATAATCAAGTCCTAAGTTATGACATAAGTAAACTGAAGCGGGATCTCCCCCATGCTCTCCGCAAATTCCTAATTTAAGATTTGGATTAACCTCTTTACCTTTTTTCACTGCTAACTCTATTAATTTCCCTACCCCTTCTTGATCGATTTTGATAAAAGGATCAAAATCAAATATTTGTTTTTTATAATAAACATCTAAAAATTTAGCGACATCATCTCTAGAAAAACCATAAGTCATTTGGGTTAAATCGTTGGTTCCAAAAGAGAAAAATTCAGCTGATTTGGCAATTTTTTCTGCAGTTACACAAGCTCTTGGTGTTTCAATCATCGTTCCAAGGGAATAATTTAATTCAATGTTTTCTTTTTTTAATTCTTCATTTATTATTCTTACTATTATATCTTTAATATATATAAATTCTTTAATATCATTAATTAAAGGAATCATTAATTCAGGTTCAATCTTATAACCATCTTTTAAAACATTTATTGCGGCCTTTATAATCGCTTTTGTTTGCATAATTGCTATTTCCGGATAAGTTATTGCCAATCTTACTCCCCGGTGACCCATCATCGGATTGAATTCTTTTAAGTTCTCTATTCTTTTATTAATCTCATCAAAAGTAATATTTAAAGCTTTGGCTAATTCTTCCATTTCATTTTTTGTATGCGGTAAAAATTCATGAAAAGGTGGATCTAAATAACGAATTGTTATTGGATAACCATTCATCTTTTTAAATAATTCCTCAAAATCTTTTAATTGATATTGTAATAATTTATTTAAAAATTCTTCTCTTTTACTTTGCGTATCAGATAAAATCATACATCTAAAATCAAAAATTCGTTTTTCATCAAAAAACATATGTTCAGTTCGACAAAGCCCTATTCCCTCAGCTCCAAAAAATAAAGCATGCTCGGCATCTTTGGCATTATCGGCATTAGCTCTTACCTTTAACAAACGAATTTCATCTGCCCATTTCATAAACTTTTTAAAATCATCAGTTAATTCAGGATTTTTTGTTTCAATTTTGTTACCATATACAATTCCGGTATTTCCATTTAAAGAAATATAATCTCCTTCATGATAAATTTCATTTTCTTTAGTAATCAATATTTTTTTATCTTCATCAATCATTAAATCAGAACAGCCACTAACACAACTTGTTCCCATTCCCCGAGCAACAACCGCTGCATGAGAAGTCATTCCCCCTCTTAAAGTTAAAATACCATGAGCAATAACCATTCCTTCAATATCTTCTGGAGAAGTTTCTGATCTTACTAAAATTATATCTTTTTCCCCATTATTATAAGCATTAAGGGCATCATAAGCCGTGAAATAAATTTTACCCGTTGCTGAACCAGGTGAAGCGGCTAAACCCGAACCAATTTTTTTAGCTTCTTTTTCTGATTTTTCATCAAAATTAGGATGTAATAATTGATCTAATTGCTTGGGATCAACTTTTAATAAAGCTTCTTCAATAGAAATCATTCCTTCTTCTACTAAGGAAATGGCAATTTTCAAAGCCGCTTGAGCAGTTCTTTTTCCATTTCGCGTTTGTAACATGAATAGTTTTTCATTTTCAATTGTAAATTCCATATCCTGCATATCTTTAT
>CAYOJY010000047.1:0-7208 GCA_964404455.1 uncultured Muribaculaceae bacterium
ACAGAATGCATTCTAAATATGGAGTTTGTACTTCTCATGGATTTAATTATAATTACTTAGAAGAAGGGGTTTTAAACATTATTAGAATGATGGCTATAAAATATTTAAATCCTACTGAATTAAAGACAAGTGCAAGCAATATTAAAATAACTAATTCGAAAACCATGTTAGAGACTGAATATAAAGTTTTGGATAATGATATTAAAAGTATTACTAATAATTTTGATAAAATGTACCTAGACAAATTAGAAGGCAAAATAACCGATGAAATGTATGAAAGAATTAGTTTTAAACTAAATGAAGAAATAAATATCAAGAAAACAAAATTAGCTAATATTAATGAATCTTTAAGTAAAATGACTGATAATTTTGATATAAATAGTGAATGTGATAAATTATTAATAGAATTTTTAAAAATGAATGAGCCAACAAGAGAAATGATGTTAGAGGTAATAGAAAAAATAGAAGTCCATAAAGACAAACAAATAGATATATATTTTAATTTTAAAGAATTAAATTTTTTATTACCAACTCGCCATGCATCTTGACTACAACCAGAAGGGCTACCTATGATGATTACCTTAGTTTTATCAAGCAATATGAAAAAAATGTTAAAAGATAATGTGTTGGTTCGTAAATTAGTCGGGATTGAAACCGCTGGTAGCTTAAATTTACTTTTAACTGATAAAACGGGAACTTTAACTAAAGGGCAATTGCGAGTTACAGAAATAATTACTCATGACGGTGTAAAATATAAATCTTGCAATGATCTGCAAAAATATCCTAAATTAAAAAAAATGTTGTATTATTCATTTTTTTATAATAATGAAAGCATGTTAACTGATAAAGGTATTATTGGTGGAAATTCAACAGATAAAGCTTTAATGGCTTTTTTTAATAATAATGATTATAAAGCTAAAGTAATTAATAAAATCCCTTTTAATAGTGAAAATAAATATAGTATTGCTACTATTTATGATGATCAAGAATTAACGTTAATTAAAGGTGCAGCGGAAGTTATATTACCTAAATGCAGTAAATATTTAGATAGGGAAGGTAATGAAAAAAAATTAGAAACAAAAAGATTTATTTTAAAAGAATTGGATAATCTAACTTTAAGAGGAAGCAGAGTTATCGTTTTAGCTAAACAAAATGAAACTGATTATACTTTTATTGGTTTAGTGGGAATAAAAGATGAACTGCGTCCTGAAGCCATTGAGGGTGTTCGTTTAATTAAAGATGCCGGTATAAATATTATTATGATAACTGGTGATGCTAAAGAAACTGCTAAAGTGATTGCTAAAGAAGTTGGTTTAATAAAATCAAATAATAACTTGATTATTTCTAGCGATGAATTTAATCGTTTAAGTGATGAGGATATTATAAAAAACTTAGATAATATAAAAGTTATAGCTCGGGCTTTACCACAAGATAAAAGTCGTTTAGTAAGAATTGCCCAAGAAGTAGATTTAATTGTTGGAATGACAGGAGATGGTGTTAATGATGCTTCGGCATTAAAAAAAGCCAATGTGGGTTTTGCAATGGGGAGTGGTACGGAAGTTGCTAAAGAAGCGAGCGAGATAGTTATACTAGACGATAATATTTTGTCCATCAGTAAAGCGGTTTTATATGGTCGAACTATTTTTAAAAGCATTCGTAAATTTATTATTTATCAATTATCGGTTAATGCCTGTGCTTTAATTTTATCAATTTTAGGGTCATTAATCGGTATCGAAAAACCAATTACTATTGTTCAAATGCTTTGGCTTAATATGATTATGGATACATTTGCCGGTTTAGCTTTTTCTTTTGAACCGGCACTTAAAGAATATATGAAAGAAAAACCTAAGCCTAAAAATGAACCAATTATTAATTTATATATGTTTTCTCAAGTAATTTTAGCGGGAGTTTATTCATCATGTATTTGTATTTTATTTTTAAAATTACCAATTGTTAAAGAAATTTTTAGAGTAGGTCCAAACGGTATATACTTGTATACAGCATTTTTTGCTCTTTTTATATTTTTAGGTATTTTTAATGCTTTTAATGCCAGAACTGAACGAATTAATGTTTTTGCGAACATTTTTAAAAACAAAGTATTTTTAACTATTTTCCTTTTTATTCTTTGTGTTCAAATTTTGATTATTTATTACGGAGGTCATTTATTTAGAACATTTGGATTAACCACATTTGAATTAATTATAATATTTTTCATTTCATTAAGTGTTATTCCTGCGGATTGGTTAAGAAAATTTCTTATGAAAAAAAATGGTTTGAAAGTAGGTGTTTGATATTGCGTTTTTCCTTGAATTGTAATATAATAAAAATGCAATCGGGAAATGTACCCATAGCTCAATTGGATAGAGCGTTAGACTACGGATCTAAAGGTTAGGGGTTCGACTCCCTTTGGGTATGCCATTTCGAGAAGTAGCACAGCTTGGTAGTGCACT
Source organism: uncultured Muribaculaceae bacterium (assembly GCA_964404455.1). Lineage (GTDB taxonomy): Bacteria > Bacillota_I > Bacilli_A > RF39 > UBA660 > CAKOSP01. Next base: position 2,451 of record CAYOJY010000047.1, read on the forward strand.
TGGTTTGGGACCAAGATGTCGCAGGTTCAAATCCTGTCTTCTCGACCATTAGTATGATTCGAACCTTAATGGTTCGTTTTTATATATTAATGATTATAATATAAGGAAGTGATTAGAATATGGAATTACCAAAAATTACTTTTAATACTTTGACTTTTGAGGAAAATATGGACATTATTGCTATGTTTATTTATAACGAATTAAATAGTAATAATAAAGATAATACCAATTATTTCAAAAATGAATATAAGATTAATAATGATTTTTCAAATAAAAATATGAAGGAAATCAGCATTATTTTACAAAAACATTCAAAAGATTACTGGGACAATTATATGAAAAATTGTGAAAATAAAATAAAAAATTTTCAAAATAATTGGAATGCTATTAATGACGAGGTAATGATGGACTTATCCAATAGGTTAAATATAAAATGGCCAAAAAGCTGTTTAAATATTAAAGCAAACATCGGACATTTATGTTATTGTCCTAGATTTATTGAGAAAAGATCATTTAATGCTAGAATTACTGATGATATTAATGATATGAAAAAAGTTATAATTCATGAGATATGTCATTTCTTATATTTTGAAAAATGGAAAGAATTATTTAATGATTATGATGAAACGCATTATAATATCCCGCATATTATTTGGTTCTTAAGTGAAGCGATTATTGATCCGTTACTTAATAATCAAACATTTAAAAAATATATCAATGGTGAAATACTATCTTATAAACAATTTTATGAAACAAAAATAAACAATGAAAATATTATTGATAAATTAAGAAAAATTATGATAGATAATTCCATTGAGGAAGCGATTAAAATTAGTTATGATTATTTTTTAAAAAATGAAGATATAATTAAAGGTAAAATAAATTGAAATCCTTTTTATTTCCCGCCCATTATGAATTTAGCTCGAACTTTTCGAGTTTGAATATTGACAAATCGTTGGAATTATAAGTGTTCTAACGGTTTTTATTTTTTTACAAGTATTAGTAAGCTAGTTAGTAATTTGCTCTTTATTTCTTTTAACTTCTTTAGAAACATTTGTTGGATTTACTCCTAAAAATTCACTAATATTTTTTACTTTATATCCAATGTGCTATTCCAGAAGAAATAACCTTCCTTTGTTCAATAGTTAAATGTTTATATTCCTTCATTTTTAATCCTCCTTTATTACGAGGAAAACATAATTTATATTATAACACCATACTTATTTCAGTTTTCTGTTCAAAAACGGAATTTCAAATAAAAATTAACAACTTTTGTTTTTAATTTTGCTTTATAGACTTTTCGTTAGAAATTTAGTACAATAATTTTATATGAGGGAGGTATTTGGAATGAGTAAATTTTTAGATTTGTTTGAAAAAGAAAAACCCGTTATTGGTATGCTTCATTTAGGAAGAAGCGATACTAAAGAACTACGTTTAGACTTGACCAAATTTGAAATTGATGCCTATATGGAAAATGGTATTGATGGTGTCATCGTTGAAGACTATTTTGGTGACTTAGAAGATGTAAGCGCAGCATTAGAATATTTACGTAAATTAAAAAATGATATTATTTATGGAGTTAATTACCTACGTGATTATAAAACTGCTTTTGAACTTGCTGAAGAGTTTGAAGCAAAGTTTATTCAGCTTGATTCCGTTAGTGGACATTTATGGCCTACTGAAGATATAATATATGGTAACGAATTAAAGGTTTTTAAAGAAGAAACAGGAATACCAATTATAGGTGGAGTAAGATTTAAATATCAACCATATCGTTCAGGTAGGTCATTAGAAGAAGACTTACAACTTGGAATAGAAAGAAGTAATGGAATCGTAGTTACAGGTGAAGGCACAGGACTTGAGACACCTATTAATAAAGCTAAAGAATTTAGAAAAATTATAAAAGATTTTCCATTAATAATAGGTGCAGGATTAACAATTGATAACTGTGTTGAGAGTATGATGGTTGGAGATGCAGCAATAGTTGGTAGTTATGTAAAAAATAATTATAAAGATAGTGGAATCGTATCTTCTGACCATGTAAAAAGATTGGTAAACAAAATAGATACAATTAGAAAATAAAAAGAAAAGTTAAGAACAAAAAGAGAGTGTAAAAATTTTGTGTAAATTGTTTAATCGTGATAGTGGAAGCAAACAATAATTGCTTCTTTTTTTCATTTCTATTCCTTTACTAAAAATAATAAACTAAATGATATTAATGAGGTAATTTATAAATAAAAAATATTGTCTGATTCAATTACTATAAAATATAGCGCTGGATGGAAAGTTTCATATGATGTGTATTATTAAGACACTAGTTGTAAATTTATAGTCTTTATTAAAATTAGTCTTATATTATGATTAATCTATTTTTTTGTTAATATAATGTATAGTAAAGAATAAAATATGAAAAAAAGTACTATTTATGATATAATTGTTAAGTCGAGGGATTTTAATGACAATAAAAAGAAATATTGAATTTTATCAAATAATAGAAGATATAATAAAAAACAAAAAGTTTATTAATTTAAAAGAAGATATGCATCACGGTATAACTCGTTTAGACCATTCTTTAAGTGTAGCTAAAACTGCATATTTTTTATCTACAAAATTAAAAATGAAAAATTATGTTGATGTAACAAGAGCAGCACTTTTACATGACTTTTATAATAATGAAGATTTAAATGGAAAAGCAATTATTATAAAACATCCTCAAGTTGCGGCATTAAATGCTACTAAAATTTTTAATATTAATGATATTCAAATTAATGCAATTAAAGCTCACATGTTTCCTTTAGGAGTAGTTTTACCTAAATATAAAGAAAGTTGGTTAGTTAATATAGCCGATAAATTTGTAGCTACATATGAGTGTATAAAATATAAACTCCCATTAAAGATGGGGACAATCTCAATTTTTTTATTAAATTTTTTAGGGATGCCTATAATTAAATAATTTTTTTGTTTTTTATATATGTCCTCGTAACTCAGCTGGATAGAGTATCCCCCTCCTAAGGGGAAAGTCGGAGGTTCAAATCCTCTCGAGGACGCCAGTAAATAAAAAACTTGAGTTTATGATAATAAGTCAACTAGAAAAAGTTGATTTTTTGATTGTAAAGAAAAAGTATAAAATTTAAAATAGTTTATTTTATTTCTTTAATAAAAATTGAAGGATTGCCATAGGGAACTAATAAATATACTTTCTTTTTAGCTCTTGTTAAAGCTACATAAAATAATCTTCTTTCTTCAGCATATAAATAATTTTCTTGATTTTTATACAAACAGTTTAATAAAAAATGATTTTGAATTTTAGATGGAAAACCATAATAATCGTCTTTTAAATTAATAATAATTATAATATCAGCTTCTAATCCTTTGGCTTCATGAATTGTTAACATCCGATAATTGGTCTTTATATTGTTAAAATCATGTTTATATCTTCCTAAAATCATAATATCATTACTAATAAATTCAACTTTTTTAATTAAAGTATTAAATGTTTTTATAAAGTTACTATAATATATAATATTTAAAGTATTTGAATTATTAATTGTACTTTTAATATTTTTATTAATCTGCTTTTTATTTTTTAAAATGAAGTTGGTTGATAATTTAATTAAATCATTACTTAAACGATAATTATTTTCTAAAGCTATAATCTTAAGACGGGGAATGTATTGAGTAATATTTAGCATAATTTCTAATTTACAACCTGAAAAGGCATAAATGGATTGAAAATCATCGCCAAATAAATTAATTAAAGCATTACTATTTTTAAAAATAGTATAAATTAAATCGAACCTAATTTGAGAGGTATCTTGAAACTCATCTATAAAAATATATTTATAAGGAAATTTTTTTTCATTAGCGGTTTTTGTAGCTAAAATAATTAAATCGTTTAAATCGATTAATCCTTGACTTAATTTTTCAGTTTCATATAAAACATATATTTTCATAATTAGAGAAATTAAAAATTTTTCTTTCTTTTTTTTATAAAGACTGATTAAATAATCAAAATCTAAATTATTTGTTTTTAATAATTTAATAAAAGCTATAATTATTTTTTTATATTGATTAAATATATTAGATTTAATTAAATTATTATAATTAAAATTTATAAAATATAAACATAATTTTTTTTGATCATTTTTAGTTATAATACTTATAAAATATTCATTAACAATATATTGTAAATAAAATTCACTACTTAATTTAAAATTAACATGATTGTCTTTTAAAATTTTAATAGCTAATTTATGAAAAGTTGAAATTTGAACTTTTGAAGGTAGTTTTGATTTTAAATTATTTACAGTTTCATTTGTAAAAGAAATTATTAAAATTTCTTCTGGTGGGTAAGTCTTTAATAATAATTTTGTTTTTTCTACTAGACAGAATGTTTTACCTGATCCGGCGCTTGCTAAAATTAATAAATTATTGTTTGATGTTATAATTTCTTGTTGTTTTAAATCTATTTTTAACCTCCATTTTTAATTTTATTTATTAAAATCATAACATAAATGACCATTTTTATATCTAAAAAGATACAAAAATTAAAAAATTGCAGTTTTATTATTGCATTAACATAGTTAATATAGTATAATTTTAAATGTCTTAGCAATGAAATTCATATTGGCATAAGGGCGCTTAGCTCAGTTGGTTAGAGCATCTGCCTTACAAGCAGAGGGTCATAGGTTCGAGTCCTATAGCGCCCACCATTTTTTTTGCCGACATAGCGTAATTGGTAGCGCAACTGACTTGTAA
>CAYOJY010000048.1:0-6713 GCA_964404455.1 uncultured Muribaculaceae bacterium
CATTTAACATTTTTTGAAATGTTAGGTAATTGGTCTTTAGGGGATTATTTTAAAGAAGATGCCATTAAATTTAGTTATAAATTTTTAACTAGTGATAAATATTTAGGTATTCCTAAGGAAAAATTATATTTTTCTTGTTTTGCTGGGGATAAAGATACCCCAAAAGATGAAGTTTCATATAATGTTTGGAAATCACTCGGAGTTTTAGATGATCATTTATTTTATTTGCCCAAAAAATATAATTTTTGGATATTAGGTTCAGGGGTAGGTCCTTGTGGACCAGATACTGAAATGTTTTATGATACTGGCAAAGAACAATGTTCTGATGAATGCAATCCAGCATGTAATTGTGGAAAATATTTAGAAATTTGGAATGATGTTTTTATGGAATATTATGCTCATGAAGATAAAACTCTTTCTAAACTAAATCAGCAAAATGTTGATACAGGAATGGGTCTTGAAAGAACTGTGGCTGTGCTAAATGGTTTTGAATCTGTTTATGATACTGATGTTTTTGCCAATATAAAAATTAAATTGGAAAATTTATCGGGGAAAAAATATAAAGATAATATTCGAGAATTTCGAATTATTATGGATCATGTAAGAACCGCTACTTTTATTTTAGGTGATGATCATGGTATTGTTCCAAGTAATGTAGGAGCGGGTTATGTTTTACGAAGGTTAATTCGCAGAACAATTAGAAATTTAAGAAATTTGTTGGTTTCTCATGAGGAAATTATAAAATTAGCGGAAGTGATAATTGCGGATTATAAAGATATTTATCAAGAACTGGAAAGAAACGAAAAATTTATATTAGACGAATTATTAAAAGAAGGAATAAAATTTAATAAAACACTAAAAGATGGTGAAAAGTTATTTTATAAAGTAATTAAAAATTTAAAAGGAAATATAATTAGTGGAGCAGATGCGTTTAAATTATTTGATACTTTTGGTTTTCCCTTAGAAATGACTATTGAATTAGCTAAAGAAAATAATTTAATAGTTGATGAAGCCTCATTTTATGAACAATTTAAAATACATCAAGAAAAATCAAGAACTATTGATGCTGGTTTACTAAAAGGCGGTTTGGCTGATCAATCTGCAGAATCTATCAAATATCATACCTTAGCTCATTTATTACTAGCTGCTTTACAAAAACGTTTTGGTTCTCAAACAATTCAAAAAGGATGTAATATTAATTCCGAAAGAATTAGATTTGATTTTAATTTAGACCATAAATTAACCGAGGAGGATAAATTATGGATTGAAAGCTACGTTAATGAAATGATTCAATCTAATATAGATGTAACAATTGAAGAAATGAATTATGAAGATGCAATTAAAAATGGCGCACATGGTACTTTTGAAAATAAATATGCAGAAATTGTTAAAGTATATAGTGTTGGTAGTTTTTCTAAAGAAATATGTGGAGGTCCTCATGTAAAAAACACTTCAGAACTAGGAGTTTTTAAAATAATTAAAGAGGAAAGCAAGGCTGAGGGAATAAGAAGGATTAAAGGAATATTAGAAAAAAATTAAAAAATATATTTTTTAATAATATTAATAATTTGAAACAAAATATTTGATAATTTGGAAAAATTATGTTATACTCTAGTTGTACTTCCAAATTGTGTAATTATTATTGTATAAAAAGAGGTATAATTGTAAAGGAGGAAGAATATGAAACATGGTACAGTTAAATTTTTTAATAGTGTAAAAGGTTTTGGTTTTATTAAAGATGATGAAACTGGAGAAGAAGTTTTTGTACACGTATCTGCGTTAAATGGCGTTAATGAACTTAACGAAGGACAAAAAGTTACTTATAAAGTTGAAAATGATCCTAAAAGTAATAAAACAAGAGCTGCTGATGTAACTATTAATAATTAAGATAAAAAAAACAAAAACTAGAATATTCTAGTTTTTTTTATTTTAATAATTTGAAATATTACAAATTATTAAAATTGTCAAATAAAAGTAAAAATTCTAGTAATCATTATTTTATGTGTTATAATTTCTAAAAAGGAGAAAAGTTAATGAAAACAATATTGACATGTGAAAATATAAGGAAAAATTTTGGACGAAAAGAAGTTTTGAAGGATGTTTCTTTTGAAATTAATGAAGGAGATATTTTAGCGTTTATTGGTCCTAATGGTAGTGGTAAAACAACTACAATAAAATTAATTTTGGGTCTTCAAAATATTAAAAGCGGTAAAATAACGATTAATGGCTATGATATTGAAAAAGATTTTATTAAAGCAATTGAAAAAGTTGGAGCAATAGTTGAAAATCCTGATTCATATATGTATTTAAGTGGCTATCAAAATTTAGAATTAATAGCTAATTTATATCCTCATGTTACTAAAGAAAAAATTAATGAGATGGTAGAATTAGTAGGATTAGAAAATCGTATTAAAGATAAAGTAAGTAAATATTCATTAGGTATGAGGCAACGTTTAGGAATAGCAAAAGCTTTATTATCTGCTCCGAATATTTTGATATTAGACGAGCCTACTAATGGTTTAGATCCTGAAGGAATAAGAGATTTAAGAATATTATTAAAAAAATTAGCCCAAAAAGGGTTAGGAATTTTAATATCCAGTCATAATTTAGCGGAATTAGAAAGTTTTTGTAATAAAGTATGTATTATTGATAATGGGTCTATTATTGAATCGAGTGATGTAGCAAAATTTAAAATTGATGAAGAGCAATATCAATTTAAAGTTAGTAAAATACCTATGTTAGATAATATAAAAGTTATAAATGAAAGTACTTTTATGATAATTGCTAATAAAGAAAAAATTGCTGATATAATCAAAAAATTAGTAAATGATAATATTAGTATTTATGAAGTAAAATTATTGGAATTATCTTTAGAGGAAGCATTCTTGAAACGTACTGGAGGGAATAAAATTGTTTAAGTTATTAAAAAATGAATTTTTTAAATTAATTCATAAAAAAAGTACTTTTATATTTATTGGAATTATATTTTTATATGTAATATTAGTGAATGTGATTTATTCTTATAATCAAACTGAATATTTTTATAATGAAAAAAATGATGTGTATATTTCTGAGTTAAAAGAAAAAAGAAATAACTTAAATAAAAATAATGAATTTTATTATTCTGATTATGTAGATTTGAGTGTTCAAATTGACATGCAAGAACAAATTGATAAGTTTAAAGAAAATTGGAAAAAGAATATTATATATAGTAATTATCAACAATTAGCTGAAATTTATTATGATAGTATTTACATTAATCCTGATAAAGAATTAGAATTAAAATATAAAGAAGAGATGAATAAATTTATAGAATTTTTGGAAAATGATAATTGGCAATACTTTGTAGAACAAAAAATAACTAATTTGAATGAAAATATTAATACCTTAAAAAAAGATCGGTTAACCGCTTCTGAAAATAATATTATCGAAATAGATTTAAATATTAAAATTAATGAATATATTCTTGATTTAAATAAATATCGGATAAATAATAATGTATCTTATGAAAAAGGGTATTTAAATACCGCTGTTGAACAATTAGAGATGGGAATAAATTCATATTATAGGACCAATGTAAATGACTTAAAAAAAGAGGAAAAAGATTATTATTATAGTCAGAAAAGTGAAATTTTAAAAAATGAATACATTTTAGAGAATAAGATGGATATTAATTCTGATAAAAATTTAAGATCTATGTTTCAATATTTTTTCCAAGAGTATTTATTTTTCATTATATTATTTGTTATTATGGTGACTGGAGGAATATTAAGTGAAGAATTTAATAAAGGAACAATTAAAAGTTTACTAATTACTCCGTATTCTCGAACTAAAATACTTTTATCAAAATTTATTACTTCGCTTTTATCATTGCCAATTATAACTTTTATAACCTTTATTTTTGTTTTCATAATTGGCGGAATTACATTTGGCTTTAGTTCTTTAAATATTCCTGTTGTGGAATATAGTTATACATTAGATAAATTAGTGGAAATGACACCATTTTCTAACTTTTTATTAATGTTTGCGGCAAATGCTCCGATGATTATTTTATTAATTACTTTAGCATTTACATTATCGGTTATTTTACCTAATACTGCTTTTGCTATTTCATTATCATTTGCCGGTTTTATTGCAGCAAATATTATAAATTCTTTAGCGTTTGCTTACAATGTAAAATTCTTAAGATATTTTGTGACCTTAAATTGGGATTTTACGCAATATCTTTTTGGAAAAACTCCACATTATTCTTATATTAATTTACCTTTTTCTATAATTGTCTGTATCGTCTATTTTATAATAATGCTCGTATTTAGTATTATATTATTTAAACACAAAAATATAAAAAATGTTTAATTTGTGGTATACTATAATTGAGGTATATATGAAGATAAATGGTAAAAATTTAATAATTAAAACTGCTACTTACTTTTTGGCTTTACTAGCAGTTTTTTTTGTTCTTAATTCCCAAATAACATTTTCGCATACCTTAAAAAAAAATTCCTCAGATACTTTTTTAAATAAAATTGATTCTTCTAAAATTATTGAAAAAAATAATATTAATAATCAAGTTTTATCTATTTTAATTTATGATAATGATCAATTAATAAGTTATATTTTAGATTATAAAACAGGTGCAGAACTTAATATTGAAGATTTAATTAAGGAAGATAAAATAAATGAATTTACGCAAAAAATAACAGAATTAGTGTACTTAAAATATCCCAAATTTATTGGTGATGCTTTATTAAATGAAAATACACAAAAAATTTATAGTTTGCAAGATGATAAACTTATAATGTATTTTTATAAGCATGGATTACCTGAGGATTTAGGTGAGTTATTTTTAAATGTTTATTATAATGAAATAAAGGATTTATTAAATATTAAAGTAAATCAAGTATTGGAATATCAAAATGAAAATGGTTATAATTACCAATCTAATAAAAAAACAATTGCGCTTACATTTGATGATGGACCTCATCCAAGCAATACTGAAAAAATATTAAAATCATTAGAAGAAAATAAAGCTCGAGCAACATTTTTTATGCTTGGTTATAATATGGAAAAATATTCTGAAATCGTCAAAAAAATATTTTTAACAGGTAATGAAGGGGCAACTCATGGTTATTCTCATAAAAATTTTTATCGAATGAGTTTGGAAGAGATAAATGAAGAAATTACCAAAACAAGTGATATTTATTTTAATTTAACGGGACAAAAGTTTAATTTGGTTCGGCCACCTTATGGAAATGTTAATGAAGAAATATTAAATTCAATCCCTTATGCATTTGTGTTATGGGATATTGATACAAATGACTGGCGTTATAAGGATTCAGACTTATTAGTAAAACATGTTTTAGAAAATGTTAAAGATGGAGACATAATATTGTTTCATGATACTTATCTTACCAGTGCTTTAACGATTGAAAAGCTGTTACCTGAATTATATATTAAAGGATTTCAAGTTGTTAATGTATCAGCTTTGGCCAAATTAAAAAATTTACCTATAGAGGCAAATAAAGTATATACTAATTTTGTTAATTAATTTATTTCTTTTTGATAGCATAATTATTTAAAAATTTAATCTTTAATTTAAAATAACCAGTAATAAAAACAATTGCCGCTATAAAAAATCCAATAGCCAAAATTATTGTCCAAATATTATAATTATTAAATATCAGATCATATATTAAATATAAAGTGTAAAAAACTGAAAAGATCCCAACTAATAAGATTCTAATTAGTCTATTTTTTGTTTGAAAACCAAATTCAGTTTTATAAAATTCTTTTGTTATTTCTATTTTTTCTTCTTTATTCATTCTTTGAAATTTGTTTTTCATTAATTAATCACCATATTTATTATACTAAATTATATTTATCTTTACAAATTAAATTAATAAGTGGTATACTAAAATCACCATTAAATGTCTCCGTAGCTCAGTTGGTAGAGCAATTGACTCTTAATCAATGGGTCCACGGTTCGAGCCCGTGCGGGGATACCAAATAGAAATTAAAGGTGTAGCACATACAGCCTTTTTATTTTTAAATATAAGAATTAAAGAGTTAAGGGAGTTAGTTACAGAATGTTATTTAAAATATTCAAATCTTGGGTGTGATATGAGATTTTTTAGTGCTTATCATTTAGATTTATTGGTAAACTTTGTTTGACAAAAAATAAACTAATCGCTACTGGTACTTTTCAAAAATATTATAAGTTAGAACATATTGAAGATATTATGGATTTATACAGAAGTGATATTAGGTCTTTAAAATTAGCATTTTCTATGATTAGCGAGAATTTAGAATATTCTAATGATTTTTGGAATGTCGTTGGAAATATATCTGAATGTGAATTATATTTATTTCAAGGTTTATTAGTATGATATTTTAATAGAAAAGATAAATAGTCATATCGTTGTGAACTGCAAGCAAGTGTTATTAGGTACTGAAAATAATACTTATTTTAGTTAAAAACATGATAGCTAAAGACAATTTAATTTTAATAGTATATAATTGTTGTAGACAAATAGTAATTTATGAAGGAGATATGAGTATGGCTTTTGATTATAAAAAAGAATATAAGGAATTTTATATGCCTAAAAACAGACCAAACATAGTTGATATTCCTAAAATGAACTATATAGCAGTGATGGGAAAAGGTAATCCAAATGATAAAAATGGTGAATATCAAAAATCAATAGAATTATTAT
>CAYOJY010000049.1:0-6534 GCA_964404455.1 uncultured Muribaculaceae bacterium
TACCCAATTGTTATTTACAGCACCTCTAAAATAATAACTAGTTCCATAATCATCAACCATTGCATACATTCCTTCATTGGTATCCGCAATAGTTGCAAAGTCCGGACTACCTTTAGCGGCGATAGCCGTTATTCCGCCATTATTTTCTAATATTGTTTCAGCTAATGTTGGAATTTTTATTTTAAAATATATATAACATTTATCTGAACCTAATGAATTTAAAATCAACTCATCATTTTCATTATCCCAACTTAATGAGGCACCGTTATTGCAATATGATAATTCCTCATTAAATTCATATCCTGTTGGCCAATTTGATAAATCTGATTTGGCATATTGACCAGAACCAGAAGAAGTTTCTAACATTAAAGCAATATTATCTGATATAAGTTCTTCACTTTTTTCAGCATGCTTAAAATTGATTTTACTTATAGTTACCGTTAATAAGGATGCTAATATTATAAATGATGTTATGTAAAATATTTTTTTCTTCATAAAAGCACTCCTTTTATTTTCTTATAATAATTATAATATATTTTAGAAATTTTTTCAATCAATAATAATCACTAAAAAAATATTTCTTTTTTATTTAGAAATATTTTTTAAATCTTCAAAAATTTTACTTAAAGAAATTTCTTCTTTTTTTATTGTTTCTTTAGACTCTTTAGATTTTTTAGATAAATTTGATTTTAATGTTTTATCTTTTTCTTTAACGTATTCGGGTCTTTTTCTAACAGGTTTTAAAATTCCTTTGTATGGTAAAAGTAAAGGTTTATTAAATAATGGAAATAATCGACTGTTTGGCGGAATTTTTTTAGCTATTCCAGAAACTCTTAAAATTTTAATAATATCTTTAATTATTATATATAATGCTGGTAAAACAATAACTAATAACCATCCGGAACTACTTGCTAAGAAAAATTGAATTCTTCCTAATTGGGGTAATTTAATTGAAACTTTTCCCATAATTGATTCATATGACACAGGTTTAGCGTCTTTTATAAAATTGTTATCCCCTTTAGTTGTATATTTATATTTTCCTTGAGCATCAATCATTACTTCAATAACTCGGTGGGTTACAGATATCTTTTTACCCATTTGAAAATCAGTTGAATTAAAAGATATGACATCACCAACTTTAATATCTTCTGGACTTTTTACTTTTTGAACTATTACAACATCATATACCTCAATATTAGGAGACATACTTTGACTTATAATTGTATATAAAGAAATTGCCGGTTCATATCCTTGACCTTTTGAGGAGTATATTTTAGTGGAAACATAATAATAAATCAAAAATGCAGCACATAAAACAAGTAAAGTAAAAACAGTCCAACTTATAATTGTACTAATAAATTTTAAGGGACTTTTTAGTGTTTTATCATATGATTTTTTTAAACGGGATTTATTAATTTCGTCAAAAAAATTAGTGATTTGATTCATTTTACCCTTCCTATTCTATTAAATTATAACCTATTGTTTTAAAAATGACAATATTGTTTATAATTTTAAAAGTATTTTATTGCTGTTTTTTTGCAAATAAATTATTAAGTTAATTATTAAAATAGCTAATATAGCTACAATAAGGCTATAATAAAGATAATAATTAATATTTATTTTTAATGTTAATAATATAATATTTATTATCATTCCGCCAATAATAACTAAAAACGATGGAACACTTTGTTTAATAACCGCCACTTCATTTTTCCAATCAAATCTAGGAAATTTCAAGTTAATAAGAAGGCCCATAATCGAAATAAATACAGTCATTAAAATAGGAATAATTAATAAAAGTATAAAATTTAAAAATGTATAGTTTAATAATATAGCTAATAAAATAGCAGATATAATAATTGCTGGGATAGTAATATATAAATTAAAAATTATTTTACTCATAAATATACGAAAAGCATTTATGGGTAAAGATTTAATAATCCATAAATTTTTTCCTTCAAGGGAAATACTCGGATATGTCGTGCATGACATTGCAACAAATAACGAAATTATAAATGGTCCTTTTTTTACTATATTATCTAATAATCCGGGAAAGCCAATTAATGTTTCAATTTTACTGGCGCCCAGAAAGAAGCTGGCAATAACAATTATTAATAAAAGTATTAAGCCAATGGATGTATTTAAAACATAAATAGGTGATGAAAAATATCTGGTTGCTTCTTTTTTTAATAATGATTTTATGGGTTTATCAGTTTTAAATGTTTTGATTTGGTGGTTAACTTTATTTTGTTTAGCAATTAATTTATTATTAATCTTGTTGAAAAAAACCATAAAAAGATTAATAAAAATAAAATAGGTAAATACAGAAATTAAAGTAAATATTGAAAAATATTTAAAACTATTCAGACTTATCATTTTGGCATATATATTAGTTAAAGGGTATATTGCATTAAACTTATCCAATATACTATTACTAATATTGGCAACATCTATGGCTGATTTTGAACTAAGTGTATAATTTAAAACTAAAACTAAAATCGTAAAGATTATCATAAGAATAATATTAAAGAATTCTTTTTTAGTAAATTGGGATGAAATCCACATAATAATTGCGCCAATTATAATGGAAAAAATTAAAGGTATTAAAGGAATAATGAAAAGTGTTGTTATAAAAAAGAATAAGAATAAACTTTCCGTTGGGACATATTTTAAATAAACTATTAATGCTGGTAAAATAAAAAATAATAAACTAACTAAATTGTTTAAATATAAACTAATTATTTTACTTGTTAAAATAGTTTTTTTCTTAATTGGTAAACTCATTAATAAGTCATAATCTTTACTACCAAAAATGATCCCGTTAACCCGGTACGTATTAGTTAAAAAAATGGTTAATGAAGTAACACAAAAAGCTAAAACTAATAAAATATAAGGAATATTCAAAAGAATTAATCCTTTCATAATATAATCATATCCCATATATAAATAAAAAGATAAAAGAAGAACTACAAATATAACTAATAAAACACTTAAAATTTTTTGATGCTTTTTAGTACTTTTTTTAATATTAAGTAAAGATAAAAAATTTATTTTAGTTAAGCGAAATAAATTACTCACTTTCCAACTCCATAAAAATATCTTCTAAATTTTTATCTTTAATTACCTCTTTCATTAATCCACTTTTAATTATTTTTCCATTTTTTATAATGGCGATTTTATTACATAATTTTTCAGCAACTTCTAAAATATGGGTTGAAAAAAATATTGAACCACCATTTTGGGTGATGTTATGCATAACATCCTTTAATTTTTTACTAGATATTGGATCTAAACCAACAAAGGGCTCATCTAAAATTAAATTTTTCGGTTCATGAACTAACGCAGAAATAAGTGCGATTTTTTGTTTCATCCCATGAGAATAACTAGCTATTGGGTTACCTAAATATGGCGTTATTTCAAACATATCGGCATATTTTTTAATATTTTCATTTTTAAGGTTATTGTTGATACCGTAAATATCTGCAATAAAATTAATATAGGCTTCTCCTGTTAAATGTTCATATAAATCTGGACTATCAGGAATATATGCCATATTTTTCTTACATTCAATTGGTTTTTCTTTAATAGATATACCATCTATTAAAATATCACCTTCATCAAAGTCTAATATTCCAACAATTGCTTTAATTGTTGTGGTTTTACCCGCACCATTATGGCCAACAAAAGCAAATATATCATTATTCTCAATAGTTAAGTTAACATTAGCCGCCGCCTTTTTTTCTCCGTATTTTTTGGTTAAATTTTTTATTTCAATCATTTAATTTACCTACCTTTCTTTTTACCATGAACTTCCGCCTCCCCCACCAGAGCCACCTCCAGAAAATCCTCCCCCACTTGTTGAACTAGATGGCATGGATGTCATGGCTGATACAGCATTAGTGTATGTGGAATCTAAAAAACTACTAAACATAACCATGTTAAATGTGTTTTTTCCTTCATACCATTCTGGGGGAGTAAGAGTTATTTGTTCAAATTTTTTAATCCATTTATCAGAAACTCCTAAAACATAGGTAAATGGTAAAATATTATAAAAATATGTGGGATTTTCCATAACTAAAGTTTCCAGTTTAGATTTTTCGGCTGTTTCTAAAAAATTCCTAAAACCTTTTATTTTACCTAACATTTCTGTTCCATATTTGTTTCTTTTAGGCATAAATTTAAGGGATATCCCCATTATGATAAGACTGATACTTCCTAAAATAAATGCAATAATATATAAAATATTATATTGAAGTGCCGGAATAGTTACAAAAAATAAAGGCATTCCAAATATTATAGCAAATAGCACTCCCGCTTTAACGGGTATATTTAATTCACCTGAAAGTGAAGCAAATAACATAAAAAATCCAACAATAGGTGCAATTAGTATTAATAATGTTTCCATCTCATACATTTCTAAAGTTGGTTTAACTGTTATTAATAAAAATGAAATTATCATCATTAAACCTACATTTATTTTTTTACGTAATGAATTTTTTTCAAATATTTTATATTTATTTTCTTTTTTATTGGCATCACTAACAATAGCGTTTAAAGTAATATAAAAATTAGCCTCCAAGTCTTTTGCCGTTACTTCTTGTTTCTCCTTATTTGTTCCGCTCTTTTTAAATAATCCTTTCATGAATATTTTTTCATTAACATTATCTCCATCATATTCTTTAATTTTAATTAGTTTAAAACTTTTTTTCTTAGAAAATAAAGTCTTTTCATTATATTCTGCTATTTTAATATACCCCTTATTGGCTAAATAAATTAAAAGCGATATAGTATCTTTCGTTCCAACTTTTCCCTTGTACATAAATGCTACTTCCAGACTATTCAAATTTTCTGGAGGATAAAATTCCACTGTTTCAACGGGCTTATTGTCTTTTCCGTATTTATACCATAATCTAATTGAATAACCCGCAAATAATAATGGTAAAAAAATAGCTAAAATCATTAAAAAGTCTGTTTGAGTTTTAACTTCCGAAAAATAACCTTCTGGTAATTCTAATCTAACAGTTAATCCTTCATTGCTGTTTAATGTTTTAGTTAATTTCCCTTTAATTTCATTACCTTCTGTCACATAAACAATATTTTCATTGTCAACAGAGCCATAACTTCCCATCGAAAACCCTAGTTTGCTAGCATCAAATTCTTGAGGCATTACTATTTTAAATGTTACGTTACTTATTTTAGTATCCCATTCATAACCAATAATATTATAATAAAGTTCATCATAATCTTTCATTTTATCTTTACCTAAATCATAATTATAAGTTATTATATATTTTTTATTGCCAATTATATTTTTTTCCGGATCACCAATTTTAATTATTAAATTTCCCGATTCTTTTTTATAACTATTTTTTTCATTTACTGTTATTTCATTAATTAAAGCTTTATTATAAGTTTTAGTGCCATCTAAACGAATTACTTCATTTCGATATGGTATTTTACGAAGAATTCCATGACTGTATTCTAAAAAATCAGCTTCAATACTTTCGGTTATTTTGATTTTATTATCTAAACCAACCTCCATTAATACATCATAAGAATTAATAGTATAAATTTCATTTGCTAATACTTTTTCTGTCAATAAAAAAAGAAAGGCAAAAGATGTAATAATTATTGCGCTTATTTTTTTCATTAAAATTTTACCTTAACGTTTTCTCTTTCAGTTTCTGCTGATTCAAACATTTTTTGAATATTGTATTTAAACATTGCCGCAACTAGATTACTTGGAAACATTTCAATTTTATTATTAAATGTTCGAACCACAGCATTATAATATTTTCTAGAATTAGCAATATCTTCTTCTACTTTATTTAATTCTTTACTTAATTCCATAAAGTTTTGACTTGCTTTTAAATCAGGATAATTTTCTACTAATAACATTAATTTAGAAATATCTGTAGATAATTTTTCATTAGTTGTTAATTTTTCTTCATTAGACATTTTATCGTAATTATTATTCCGATGTTGGACGATATTTTCTAAGGTTTCTTTTTCATGTTTTGAATATCCTTTAACAGTTTCAACTAAATTCGGAATCAAATCCCATCTTTTTTTCAAATACACATCCATTGTTGCAAAGGCTTCTTTAACTTTATTATTTAATTGAACCAGTGAATTTCGTACAATTATAATATAAAAAACTAATAAAATTACAATTAAACCAATTGCATACCATACATATTCCATAATACATTCCTCCTATTAATAAGTATATCACTTTCTCAAATAATTGTATATTATTTTTTTGTATGTTATTCAGAATAATCATTATTAAAAACGAAAAATTAATTTATCACATACGGATTATTCCAGGTCCCATTCCCGCTTGACGAAGAGATATTAGATGACAGAGAAACTACCGCACGCACGCCACTAGTATAATTCAAAGTAGGGCGATTAAGAAGATTACCTGAAGAATGGACACCGAACCCATCGGCAACATTATCGTAAGCGCTGAAATCAGACGGCGAGCCTAACCAGTAATTACTATTTGTATACAAATAGTAATTACTGTTG
>CAYOJY010000050.1:0-6164 GCA_964404455.1 uncultured Muribaculaceae bacterium
CAATTAAAACTACAAAAAGAAGAAATACCAATCCCAACATTATCTGAAGCAATATTAGCTAATAATGGTGGAGTTACAGCAATATCAGCTAAAGGGAATCCAGACTTTGCAACAGCAGCTACAACAAATGAAGGAATGTATGCAATGGCAGATGATTATGGAACAAGCTACTATTTTAGAGGGGCAGTGGACAATAACTGGGTAAAATTTGCTGATATGTACTGGAGAATAGTTAGAGTAAATGGTGATAATAGTGTCAAACTAATCTATAGTGGAACAACAGCTCCAACGGAAAGCCAAAAAGCGGTAATGACCGGAACCGGAACCCAAATAGGGACACAAGCATTTAATCCAACATATAATAGTGCTGAATATGTGGGCTATATGTATACCTTAGGAGAGCAGCGAGGCTTAGGAACTGCCAGTACCATGAAAACATATTTAGAAAACTGGTATTCAAATAACTTAGCAAGTTATGATAATAAAATAGCAGATACAATATTTTGTAATGATCGTAGTACATACTCAGGAACTCTTTGTGATCAAAATTTTACCGGAAATGGAGTAGGAACAACCCCAACATGGTTTGGAGCAGCAAGAAGATTAATAAATGCCAGTTCATGGGCACCAATCGGAGCAGGACCAAGCTTAGTGTGTCCGCATAAGGATGATGCATTTACAAAAGCAGATACGACAAAAGGAAATGGAAAAACACAAGAAAAGGTTGGTTTATTAACTGCAGACGAAGCGTCAATAGCCGGCTTAATAGCCGGCACAAACACCAATGCGAACTATTTATATACAAATAGTAACTACTGGTTAGGCTCACCGGGTGGTTATTATAATACTGCTCCTGAGTTTTATATGGATTCAATGGGTAGTTTGGTTCATGTTCGTGTGACTGATAGTAATGGCGTGCGCATGGTAATTTCATTGTCATCTGATATCTATTCGTCAACTGGGAATGGAACGTGGAATAACCCATATGTGATAAATTAAGGCCGAAGAGAAAAAATTAACATTAATAGGCTCCTCAACATTAAGTGAGGAGTTTTTAATATTACAAAATTGGCTATTTTTGTTGAGGACTTAATTGTTGATGTGATATAATTCTTTATATGAGGTAAGTAATGAAATTTAAATTATTAATTATATTAATTGGATTATTTTTAATAAATACGGAAGTATTAGCTAGTGAGAAAATTTTAGTAACATTAAATAAATGTGTTGATGGCGACACCGCTTGGGTTAATTATGAAAATACTAAAATAAAAATTCGTTTTTTAGGAATTGATACTCCTGAATCAACTAATAAAAAAGAAAAATATGGAGATGTTGCTAGCGAATTTACCTGTAATCATTTGATGAATGCTCAAAATTTAATGATTGAATATGATGAGAATAGTGAGAAGGAAGATTTGTACAAAAGACAACTTGTCTGGGTTTTTATTGATGATGAATTACTTCAAACTAAAATAATAAAAAATGGACTGGGCAAAGTTGCTTATATATATGGGGATTATAAATATGTTAATAATTTATATGAAGCGGAGGAATATGCTCGAAAAAATCATTTGAAAATTTGGGAAAAGGAAAATAAAGAGAGTAATATTCCTTTATATATAGCTGTTGGTGCATTGATTGTTGTATATTTATTTGTTCCTAAAAGGTATATAAAATTATTGAAATTAAAAAAATTATAAGATATTATTTTAAATATTAGCGATATATACAAAAATAATCTTTCGTGATAAAATATATATAATGTAGAGAGGGTTGTTATAATGAATGAAGAAAAAGAAATAATTGAAATAAAGCAAACTGAAATTTTACCAGATGAACCTATTGTAAAAGAGGTTGTTAATAAAAAACCAAAGTTTAAGTTTAGTTTTAAAAATATGACTAAAAAACAAAAAATAATTATTTTGATAATTTCAGTTTTATTACTTCTTTGCGTGGGATTGCTAGTATTTTATTTTTTAACAAAGAATTCTAATGAAACTCCAAAAGAAGAACCTATTGTAATTGAAAAAGATAATTATCGCTATAAAGATGGTAGCCTTTATTTTTTAAATGCTAATGATGAAGAAATTGGTAGTTATGAATGCATTAATAAAAGTGAATTTAATTGTATGGTAGCGTATTTTTCGAATGAAGATAATTTTAATCAGACAATATATAAATATGAAGATGAGACTGATGTTTTAATTCGTAGTTTTGTTTATAATGATAACTTTGTATTTGTTTTTGATAATGAAAAATTAGATACTGAAGAAGTAAAATTATATAATATTGAAAAAAAGGAAGTTATTGATACATATAAATTAGTTAAAAAAGGGGAAGAAAATAATGTTATTCTTAAAAATTCTGAGGATAATTATGGTTTAATAAGTTTTGCTACTGAAATTGAAGAAAAACTACCTTTTACTTATAAATATTTAGGTAAGATAGCTAATAAAGAAAATTTTGTTTTTGAAAATGAAAAAGGAAAAGGCATTATTAATTTAGATAAAAAAGTTTTAACCAGTAAAATTAAATTAGAGATTGTAGATTATAATGATAAATATATTGTGACAAAAAATGAGAATAGTTATTTATTAATTGATTATAAAGGAAATGAATTAAGTTTAAAATACGATTTTATTGGAATCAAAGAAAAATATATTGCTTTTGTTTTAGAAAATTTATTATATATTAAAGATGAAAATTTAAATAAAATAAATGAAGAAGGCTTAAAATTAGAAAATAATAAATATAATTTAGTGTATTATTTTAATAAAGATGATGGGAAGAAAATAGACGAAGAAAGGGCATTTTTATTAAAAGAAGAAAATGAGGAATTAATAGTTGATATTAATCAAGAATTAAAAAAATATAATATTTATGAACCATTAATTAATGCCAAAAATAATTATATTAATTACTTAGATGGTGTTATTTATGTATATCATGATTTGGCTAAAAATGAATTAATGGGAAAATATAAATGTTCGAATAAAAATATTGTTAAAAAGGATACCGTAAGTTTTGAAAATTGTTTTGTTGCTAAAGAGACTAAGTTATTAAATCGTCTTGATAGTGGTAAAAATCCTGGTTTTATACCAATATATAATAATCGTTTCATATTTGTTAATGATCAGAAAAATTTAACTGTAAATAATAATATTGTTTTATGGGATTTAATTGAACAAAAAAGTTTAGCTAATTATGCCAGTGTAGATGTTGGTTATTATAACGATGAAAATATTGCATTAGCTGATGCTGGTAATTTATTGATTATGGCTCAAAATGCTAATAAAGAATATGGAATGATAAAAATGAATCTAAGTACAGTTTCGGGAATTATTCCATTTAAAGCCAGTTCAATTGTTTATTTTAATAATAATTTTTTAGTTAAAAAAACTGATGGAACATATCATCTTCATAGTGAAGATGGGACAGAATTAACTAATCCTAATTCAAGTATTAAAAATGAAATAATTGATTATAAGTCTAATGGCTACCTGGTAGTAAAAGATCCAAGTGAAAAATATTTAGTATATAGTTTAACCGGGACTATTGTGAGCAATCAATTAAAATATGTTAAATTAGGAAATAGTTTTTATGCGGGGGTTAATGATAATAATGAACTTGAGGTTTATTCTTATGATAATCCTAAAACTAATATATTATTAGAAAAAATTTCAATAGTTAAAACAAGTGATTATAAAAATTCATTTGATTTTACTGATAGTTTAACAACAATTAATTTAAAAGTATATAAAACAGCTGAAGAGTTTGATGTTTATAAATTTGATAATACGGGTAAGGAAATAATATCATGAAAAACTTAAAGGATAAAGAGGCTTTTATTTTAATAATTATTTTATTACTTGTTTTTCTACCCTTTAGTATATATGGGACAATTAAAAAAATTCAAGTGTTTAGGGCTGGAGAAAATCCGAATAAGGAACATTTTAAAAATGGTCATTTGTATTTTTATGATAATAAACTTTATTTAGGAAAATATAAGTGTATTAGTGAAAAATGTGATTTTGCTAAATCTGTTGAAGAAACTGAAAATATTAATTATTATACTGAAGGAAAAAAAGAATATTTACCGATAATAAAGAAAAAATATGCTTTTATTAACGATAATAATAAAATATTATTATATGACATAAATTTAGCTAGAATAGTTATTGAAATGGATGCCATTAAATTTTATAATCAAAATATTGAAAATAATGTTTTATTAATTCAAAAAGATAATCGCTGGGGAGTTATTTCTCTTGATAATATGGCAATGGTAATTAATTATAATTATGATTATCTTGGTTTAGTAAATCGAATGGAAAATAATTTGATTAAAAGTGATAAAATGATTGCCAGTAATGCGAGTAGATATTATTTGATTGATAATAGAGGAACTATTTTATCAACAACATTCTCGGCTAGTATACATAATTTTAATGAAAATTATATAGTTACTAAAAGTGGTCGTTATAATATATATAATTATCAAGGTGTTCAGTTTTTAGAAGATTTTATAATTGATGATATCAAGTTAACTGAAAATTATGTTGGTGTAGTAAGAAATAAAGTTTTATATATTTATAAAAAATTATCCGAAGCCCATCTTGATAATATTCCGGCTTTAGAATATAAAACTATTAATTTAATTGAAAAAGAAAAAAATATAGATGTATATATTGATGGAAAATTAACTAAATCAGTTGCAACTGATAAATAGTTTTGTTAAAATAAATTTATTAAACGAAGACGTTTGAGGAGTACTTAATTTATAATTTAAAGAGAATTAGCAAATAGGTGAAAGCTAATAATTATGATTAAGGAAGGTTGCAAAAAGAGTTTAAACGAATAATGCGCGTTAAGCATTTGAGTATAAATTAAGGTGGTACCACGACTAATTCGTCCTTTGGAAGTATTAGTCTTTTTTAATAAAGAAAGGATTAAGGTAATGGAAACAAAATATAATCATTTACAAGTAGAAAAAAATAAATATGATTGGTGGTTTCGTAATAATTATTTTGAAGCTGATAAAAAAGATAGAAAACCTTTTGCTATTGTTCTTCCTCCGCCAAATGTAACGGGAAAACTACATTTGGGGCATGCCTGGAATACTTCAATTCAAGATATTATTATTCGGTTTAAAAGAATGCAGGGGTATGATGCGATGTGGTTACCAGGAATGGATCATGCCGGTATTGCTACTCAAGCTAAGGTTAATGAAAAATTAAAGTCCTTATCAATTAATCCCAAAGAAATAGGGCGCGAAAAATGGTTAGAATATGCTTGGGAATGGAAAGAACAATATTCAGAAAATATTCGTAGTCAATGGAGTACATTGGGATTATCCTTATGCTATTCTAAAGAAAAATTTACATTAGATGATAGTTTATCTAAAGCAGTTAATGAAGTTTTTGTTAAGCTATATGATGAAGGCTTAATATATCGTGGGGAAAAAATAATAAATTGGGATCCAGAAGCAATGACAGCTTTATCTAATGAAGAAGTTATTCATAAAGAAGTAGAAGGCTTATTTTATTATTTGAAATATGATATAGTGGGAACAAATGAATATTTAAGTGTGGCGACAACAAGACCGGAAACAATATTCGGTGATGTTGCCTTAGCGGTTAATCCGAGTGATGAACGTTATCAAAATTTAATTGGTAAAAAAGTTATTTTACCAATTGTTAATAAAGAAATTTCTATTATTGCTGATGATTATGTTGATGTAAAAATGGGTACGGGGGTTGTAAAAATAACTCCTGCTCATGATCCGAATGATTTTGAAGTGGGGAATCGCCATAATTTAGAGCGAATTATTTGTATGAATCTTGATGGAACGATGAATGAAGCTGCTTTGGAATTTAATGGGTTAAATCGTTTTACGGCTCGCGAAAAAGTAGTAAGTCGCTTAGAAGAATTAAATTTATTAATTAAAGTGGAAAAAATAATTCATAATGTTGGTCATTCCGAAAGAACCGATGTATTGGTAGAACCTTCTTTATCTAAACAATGGTTTGTTAAAATGAGACCTTTGGCTGATAAAGTTTTAGCTAATCAAAAAGATAAATTAAATAAAGTGAATTTTTTCCCTGAACGTTTTGAAAAAATCATGAATCATTGGATGGAAATTACCTATGATTGGTGTATTT
>CAYOJY010000051.1:0-6093 GCA_964404455.1 uncultured Muribaculaceae bacterium
ACATAACCACCATTTCTTTACAAGAAACTATTTTTATGGTATTATACATGGAAAAAAAGGGGATTGAGATGAAAACACTTGTTATTAGTAAAAATAAGTTTGCTTCTTTAAAAGAATTTATTTTAAACAAAGATATTATAAATACCGAATCTAAACTATATCTTTGGGATTCAAAAATAAATAAAAAATTATTAAAAATATTTTTCAACACTGAAGGTCTTTATTTTGAAAATAAATTATTAACAATAAATTCATTAATTGACGCAAAAGATAGTATTAATATTGAAGAATTAGTTATGCCAGAAAAATTAGTAGTTGTTAAAAATAAAGTTGTTGGTTTTTCCATGCCCTTTATTGAAAACGATAATCTACAAATAATACTAAACAATCTAAATATTCCTATATCAACAAAAATTGACTATTTAAAACAAGTTGGTCAATTACTTGAAAGAGTGAAAAAAAACAGACCTTTTAATCAAGCTTTTTATTTATCTGATGTCCATGAAGCAAATTTTATATACGATAAACAAATGAACCAAATTCGAGCTGTCGATTTAGATAGTTGTAAAATTGCCAATAACAAGCCTTCTGCTATTAAATATCTATCTACAAATCCTAATGTAGACGCTATTAATTACAAGTATATTAAAGATAAGGATGACTTATATAAACCAAATTCTAATAGTGAAATATTATGCTATATTATGATGATTTTAAATACTATCTCCAGAAAACAAATAAACGGATTATCATCCATCGAATATTTTTCTTATCTTTTTTACTTAAGAGATTTAGGTTTTAGTTATGAACTCTTAGATTTGTTCGGTAAGATTTATACAGGTAGCAAAAACGTATCTCCGCATGAACTTCTAGATGAAATATCTCACAATAAAAATACGCCTCGAGCTCACTACAAAATATTTGAATATATTAACAAAAAGCAACGATAGTTACTTTTGGTTTACTCATAAAATTTAACATTTAATATTTCAGGTCGACCTTTTAATCTATCAGTATCTCTATTAACTATAACTATTTCCTCTACAAATTGAGTGAGAAAATCTAATCGCTCTTTATTGCTTAAATACTCCCAATGTTCTTTAATTGTATTAGCAAATAAAAAATTATCAATTTGTTTAGTTGCTTGATATTGTTTTTCTAATGTTTTTAATTCATTACTTAATATAACAAACTGTTTATCTAATTTGATTGTCATATATTTCATTTGATGATGATCTATGTCATTTGTCATAAATAAGTTCATAATATCTTTTTTCTTAACATCAATTTTAAATAGTTTTTTCTTTAAATGTTTTATATTACTAAAATTTGCTTCATCTTGTTCTATTTGGTTAATATTTTTGAATTCACATAATTCTTCTATATTTTCAATGTAATTTAAAAATACTTCTTCAACTTTTTTATGGCTCATGCCTAAAGCAATGCATTGACCTTTTTCTCTATTAACACACCTATAACCACAATAAATTAAGGTAGCACCATCTTTTTTAGCTTTAATTGTTCTTTGGGTAGTTAATCTTTTGCCACATATTCCACATACTAAAGTTCCACAATAATAAACATCTTCTTTAGGATGATTAGTTCTAGATTTTTTTTTAATTTTGCCTAATCTCTCTTTAGTTTGATCCCATACTTTTTTTGATATTATGGGTTTATGTATTCCATTAAGTTCTTCAAATCCATTAGAAGAATTAATACCATATCTAACTCCGCCAATATAAGTTACATTAGATAATATTAATCTTATTGTTTTAGGTTGCCATGAACTATTTATAATATATTTTTCATCTTTTAATCTTCTTTTTTGAACTTTACCTTTCTTTTTAGTAGGAATCCCTTCAGCGTTTAAAAGATTTGCAATTTCAGTAAATGTTTTCCCTTCTATATACATTTTGAATATTCTTTTTACAACGATTGCTTCATCTTTATTAATAGTTTGTATTTCTTGATGTTTTGGTCTATCATATCCATATGATGGTGTAGAACTACACAATGATTTTCCTTCTTTTACTTTTTGAACAAAAGCCACTTTTACTCTTTCAACAGTTTGTTCTCTTTCTAATTGAGCAACTGCACCTGTCATACGAATTAAAAATCTTCCCGTTGCAGTAGATACATCAACTGTTCCTCCTGATATAGTATAAACTTCAATGCCGCATTCTTGAATAAGTTTAATAATATCTTCTGTATCAGACACATCCCTTGTTAATCTATCAAATTTATACAGGACAACAACATCTACTTTTTTAATTTTAATGTCATTTATTAATCTTTTGACATCTGGTCTATCTTGAATATTCTTACCACTAATACCTTCATCGGCATATATTTCAAAAATATTCCAACCTTGCTGTTTAGCAAAGTTTATTAAATTTTCTTTTTGAGCCGCTACTGAGTAACCCTCTTGGGCTTGCCTTTCAGTAGAAACTCTTATATATAGACCTGCATTTCTTAACCTGCTATATACCATATATACCTCCAAATAACTTTATTTGGTCTTTATCATTTTTGGTATAGAAGTTTTTAAAAAAAAAATTATCATTTTTTTTTGAATATTTTTAGATAATATAATTTTTTTATCATTCATATAAACATACCTTCTATTAAAATATATGAAATTAATTTATTTATAATGTCTGTCCTGTTTGAATATAATTTTACAAAAAAAGTTGCCAATATGCTCGAAAAATTTAAACCTATGACTGTCATACTTGCAGAAAATGACTGAAATAAATAATGATATTTAAAAAATTAAAATAGTCATACAAATTAAACTCATTGGTGAAGCCATTAGTATGTCTGACAGAATTATTGTTTTAACTAAAAGACCTTCTACTATAAAGAATATAATTGATATTAAGTTAGAAAATGCTAGTAACCCAATAGATAATCGTAAAGCAAAATCTTTTGCTAAATACTATGATTTAATTTGGCAAGCAATTGATAAGAATTAAAATATAATAAAATTGATTTTTTATTAAAATTAAAATAAAGGAGTAATTTGATTAATTTAAAAACTCCTTTTTTATAATTTAAGTAGTATATTAATTAAATAATTATTATTGCGTACAAACAAATAGAAAACTAATTAATATATTAACATAGAGAGTGGGAAATATGTCAATAAATCAAAAAAAATTTTTAAGAAAAACTAAATTAAATAAAATAATTGTTTTAATATTCCAAATAAGTTTAGTTATATCTTTTCTTTCTATTTGGGAATATTTAGCTTATAAAGAAATTATCAGCACTTTTATTTATTCATCTCCCAGCCTTATTATAAAAACCATTTATAACTTATTTTTAAGCGGCAACTTATTTAATCATATTTTTGCAACTTTATTGGAAACAATTATTGCTTTTACTTTGGGAATATTTTTGGGTTTTATTATTGCCTTAACTTTATTTGAATTTAGAATTTTGGCAAAAATAGTTGACCCTTTTTTAACAATGCTTAATTCTCTTCCCAAAGTCGCATTAGGTCCCTTAATTATTATAATTGCCGGAGCCAATATCAAAAGTATAATTGTTATGGCATTATTAATAAATTTAATAATTAGTATTATCACAATTTATAATGGTTTTATTAATACTGATCCCCTTAAAATAAAATTATTAAAATCTTTTAAGGCAACTAAATTGCAAATTTTAAGAAAAGTAATAATTCCTGAATCATTTCAAACAATAATTGCCAGTTTAAAGTTAAACATTTCCATGTCTTTAATTGGGGTAATAATGGGTGAATTTTTAGTTAGTAAACAAGGTATTGGTTATTTAATCATATATGGTACGCAAGTATTTAATTTAAGTTTAGTTATGAGTGGCATATTCATTTTAATTATAATGTCTTTTATTCTTTATAATTTAATTATTATATTAGAAAATAAATTATTAAAAAATAAACATACTTAATAAAAACGACTGAAAAAATCCAATCATTTTTTTATAATTGTTTTTTTATATAATTATATAGTTCTTCATTAATATCATCAATATTTCTTATGTTATTAGCCGAATTGCAAATAATTTTTTTAAAATTATATATATCAGAAATTTCTAAATAGGCTATTTCTGAATTTTTTAAATGTTCTTCACTATTTTCATGTTGATCAGATTGTTCGTTTTTTTCTCTATTTTTTCTAAGTTCTATGGATACATCAAAGGGAACATATAAAAATACTTTAATATCAGGAACTGGTAATTTTAATAAATCAAATTCTAGCGTTTCCAACCATTTGTACATATCTTTTCGTTCATCTTTGTTTTTAAACTTTCCGCCTTGATGCCCCATGTTAGAATATACATATCTATCTAAAACAATATTGACACCTTCTTTAATTAAATCATTTATTTCTTTAACATTATACCGTCTATCTGCAGCATAATAAAGTGATGCGACTTTAGCCTCAACATTAATTGCCCCTTCATCAAACCACCCCTCACATATATGCGGTTTCCCTAAATAAGGTCCCCCTATTATTTTTCCTGTTGGGGTATCATATCTGGGAAAAGATAAATATTCTATTTTTATTCCTTCACTTTTTAATCTTTCAATCAATTTTTTACTTTGCGTTTCTTTTCCAGAGCAATCTGTTCCTTCAATTACAATTATTTTCCCTCTCATACTTCAATCCTTTCTTATTAAATCTTTATTTCATTATCTTATATTTAATATAATTAAGCAAGAGGCTAAAATTTATTTATAAAAAAATTTCAATAAAAATAACTGAGTTTTAAAATTCAGTTATTTTTATTGAGATATTTTAAACTTTACTTACTTGGAATACTTCAACATCAACAGTTGTTTCCTGTCCAAATAAATCAATTAAAATATTTAAACGGTTATTTTCTAAATCAATATTTTCTACTTTACCAACCATTCCGCTAAATGGTCCATTAATAATACTTACGTTATCGCCAATAATAAGTTCTTCTTCAATATTAGTTCGACTAATTCCCATATTGGCTAAAATGCGGTCAATTTCATCTGGATTTAATGGCGTTGGTTTTGCTCCTTTACCACTAGAGCCAATAAAGCCGGTTACTCCTGGAGTATTACGGACTATATACCAAGCATCATCAGTCATAATCATTTCCACTAAAATATAACCTGGAAACATTTTTTTAGTTTTTTCTTTTTTAACCCCATCTTTTATTTCAACTTCAACTGATTCAGGAATAATAATACGAAAAATACAATCCTGCATTCCCATAGATTCCGTTCTCATCTCTAATTTTTCTTTTACTTTACTCTCATGTCCAGAGTAAGTATTTACAACATACCAAAGTTTTTCATTTTCCATTAAACAAACCATCCTTTAATTATTGATAACGCAAAATCTAACAATAAGAAAAATGCCGAAATTAATAAACAAAATATGATTGTGGCTATTGTAAATTTTACAACATCCTTTACTTCAGGCCATTTTACTAATTTCATTTCATTTTTAATTCTTTTTAAAAATCCATCCTTTTTTATTTTAATGTTTTTAGTTTCTTTTTTATTTTCTTTCATAAAAGCCTCCAATAAAAAAACACTTCTGTGCTCTATAAATAATTTATCATATTTATTTTCAAAAATCAAGCGATTAACAAATTAAATAGAAACAAATGTGATTAACAAATTAAATAGAAACAAATGTGATTAACAAATTAAATAGAAACAAAAGTATTATATTTTCAAATAAGGAAAACAAATATTACCGAACATACGCCATTAGTATTATTAACATTATTACTAATAATCAGACTACCTGTAGAATTCACATTGAACTCATTAGCGTTAGTACTTGAGAAACTAGACAGTGAGCCTATTATAACAAAACCCAGCAAATATCTTATTTGCATATTTATTTTATCAAATAAAATTATTAATTGCATTTTCACTTTTTGCTGAATTTTGAAAAAATCCTCAACCAACAGTGGTTGAGGATTTTAATTGGGTTATCAACCTTCTTTCTTTCTACTAAAGGTTGATAGCTGCGACGACAAGGGTGTCGTCGCAAATATTCAGATTAACGACTGGGCGTATAACTTCGTATTAAATTATTTTATAATATAAGGGTTATTCCA
>CAYOJY010000052.1:0-6014 GCA_964404455.1 uncultured Muribaculaceae bacterium
CTTCACCAAAGTTTTCTTGAGAAGCTACTATACTTATGGGTTTGCCTTCTACAAAATATAGTTTATCGGTTGTTTTAGATTCTATATTAATATTCGTACTTGATCCGGCGCCAAAATTGGCAATAAAATAAGCAAAAGTAACTCCAATTACCGTTAATAATGCTGCGGTTATAGCTATGATGCTATATATTTTTTTATTATTCATTTTTTACCTTCTTTCTACTATTAAATAATACTATATAATTTCGGCTTTTTAAAGCACCTTTTATTAAAGTAGAAAGATAATGGAAAAAAGCGACTTTAAATTTTTAACATAATAAATGCTTTACCTATTTTATTTTTAAATTCATAAATAGCAATTACTTCATTATTATATTTTAAAATATAGTGGTTATCATTTAATGCTTTTTCTATAAAGTTTCCATTTTTTACTCTAAAATATTCCATATCATTTAAATTAATTACTTGATAATCTAATACATCTTCAATATTTAATAATTTAAAATTATTATTTTCAATATTATTAAAGGTAAAACTATTTTTTAAATTAAATTTTCCCTGTTTAGTTCTAGTAAGTTCTTTCATTACCCCGACGGTGTTTAATTTTAAACAAATATCATTAATTAAACTTCTAATATAAGTTCCTTTACTAACCTTTACCCTAAAAGTAAATTCATCATTATTATAGGATATTAATTCAATATCATGTACTTCAATTTCTCTTTTGGGTAACTCAATTTCAATATTATTTCTAGCATATTCATATAATTTTTTGCCTTTAATTTTTACCGCTGAATATAAGGGAACTTCTTGAATACTTTTTCCTAAAAATGAATTTAAAACTTCTTTTAATTGTTTTTCGTTTATTAAATAATCTTTAGTTTCAATAATATTACCGGTAATATCTAAGGTATCTGTTTTAATTCCTAATTTAACACTGGCAATATATTCTTTATCAAGAGCTGTTAAAAGATCTACTAATTTAGTATATTTACCTAAACAAATAACTAAAACTCCTGTAGCAATCGGGTCAAGGGTTCCGGTATGACCAATTTTTTTCATTTGAAAAATGTGATTAAGCTTATTAACCACATCTCTACTTGTCATATTTTTTTCTTTATTAAAAACTATAACACCATTCATTTTAAACTCTTATTTTTCGTGAATTTCTTTGATAATTTTTTCAATTTTTTCTCCATATTCAATAGATTTATCAAATACAAATTTTAAGCTTGGAATATGTCTTAATTCAATTAATTCTGCTAATTTACCTCGAATAAAAGGTGCTGCTTCATTTACTTCTTTTTCTAATTCTTTAACATCCATATCTAAAATCGAAGTAAAATATAATGTTGCGTTACTTAAATCTTTAGCTACCACACAACCGGTTATCGTAATGCTTTTTAAAATTTCATCACTAACTTCTAATAAAATAATATTACTGACATATCTAGATATTTCTGTAGCTATTCTTTTAGTTTTATAATTAGCCATTATCTTTTCACCTCAATAATTTCAAAACAAATAATTTGATCTTTTTCTTTAATATCATTAAAATTATCTAAAGTAATTCCACATTCAAAACCTTTTTTCACTTCTTTAACTGTATCTTTTTCTCTTTGAATGCTGGCTATTTTAACTTCGCCAATTACTTCTTTATCGCGAATTATTCTTGCTGAAGTATTGGCTTTAATTATCCCATCAGTAACATATGAACCGGCAATATTACCAACTTTAGAAAACTTAAATATTTTTCTAATTTCTGCAATACCTAATTGTTTTTCTTCAAAAATAGGTTCTAACATACCTTTCATGGCTAATTCAATATCTTCTATTAATTTATATATAATTGTATATAATCTAATTTCAACATTATGATCTTTAGCTTGTTCAACAGTAGTATTAGTAGGAGTAACATTAAAACCAATTATTATAGCATTACTGGCAATTGCCAAATCAACATCACTTTCAGTAATAGCTCCTATTCCACTGCGAATAACTTTAACACATACTTCATCTAAACTAATTTGCTGCAGTGAACTTTTAATTGCTTCTTCTGAACCTTTTACGTCAGCCTTTAAAATTATGTTAATCTCTTTTTGACCTTTTTCCATTGACGCAAATAAATCATCTAAAGACATTCTTTTACTTCCACTTTCGTTATTTTTTAAATAAGATGCTCTTTCATCAGCTATCTTTTTAGCTTCAGCCTCAGTTTCAAAAGCCATAAATTTATCTCCCGCACTTGGATTAGCTGTTAAACCAGTTATTTCTACAGGTTTACTTGGTCCGGCTTCTAAAATAGACTCGCCTTTATCGTTTTTTAGTGATCTTATTTTAGCAAACGATGAACCCACAACTATGGGATCCCCTATTCTTAAAGTTCCATTTTGAATTAAAAATGCACCAACTCCACCAACATTTTTATCCATTTTAGATTCAATTACCGCCCCAATGGCATAGCGATTTGGATTAGCTTTATATTCATTGATATCCGCAATAGCTAAAATAGTATCCAATAAAACCGGTATTCCTTCTCCGGTTAAGGCCGAAATATTTATAAATGGATATTCTCCACCCCATACCTCAGGAGTTAAATTTATTTCCGCTAATTCGGTCATAACCCGATCAACATTAGCTGCGGGTTTATCTATTTTGTTAATAGCAACAATAATTGGCACCTTAGCATTTAAGGCATGCTCAATTGCTTCTTTTGTTTGAGGCATAACACCATCATCTGCGGCCACAATAATAATAACAATATCTGTAACACTTGCTCCTCTTGCGCGCATTTGGGTAAAAGCTGCATGACCTGGAGTATCAATAAAAGTTATTTTTTCATTATTATATTCAATTTGATAAGCTCCAATTGCTTGAGTTATCCCCCCAGCCTCACCACTGGCAATACTAGTTTTTCTAATATAATCTAATAAAGATGTTTTACCATGATCAACATGTCCCATAATAGTAACAATTGGCGGTTTTTTAACTAAATCTTCTTCCTTGTCAAAAATTTCATATTCTTCAAAATTAGCAATATTTTGAGTTTCGCCTTTTTTAAGATTTTTTTGATAATCAGAAGCCAACATTTCCGCAATATCAAATTCAATTACATCATTAATGCCAATCATCAAACCTAAAGAAATTAGTTTTTTGATTAACTCAGCCGGATTTTTTTGCATTTGTTCAGCTAATTCATAAAGAGTCATTCCATCTTTATATACTATACTGTTTTCATCAACAGCATTAGCCTGCAATTTACTTTTATTTTTATACATTTCCTTTTTTAAATTTTTAAACTCTTCTTTATTAACATTTTCTTTTTTCTTCAATTTTTGTTTGGGAGTAACTGATGAAATATTTTTAGCATAATTACTGCTCGTTATAATATCATCAACAACATCTTCAATCGCATCATGCTCATCATAAGTAATTTCGGTTTCTGTACTAATTAAATTAATTGTATTATCCAACATAATAATATCATCATCAGATAAAATATCATCCTTTGTTGATACTTTTATTCCTAACATCTTACATTCTTTTAAAACTTCGGCAATTGATAAATTTACATCGTCTGCATAATTTTTTACAGTCATGTTATTACCACCTTTCTTTCTTATTTTATTTTTCTAATTATAATACTCGTTTCATCTAATAATTTTTTAGTTAATTCATCTTCATAATCTGAATTATAAACAATTTCTTTTACTTCTGCATTGATTAACATTCTTGCACAAATACTACATGGATAGGTATTAACATAAACAGTCGCACCTTTAATTATTTTTCCGCTTACAGCTGCCTCGATAATAGCATTTTGTTCTGCATGAACTGCTCTACAAAATTCTTGACGTGTACCAGAGGGAATTTTATTTAACTCTCGCATACAACCACCATTTTCTAAGCAATGACTTAATCCTTTTGGTGAACCATTATAGCCAGTCGAAATAATCTTATTATTAACTACTAAAACAGCTCCAACTTTTCTTCGACAAGTACTTCGTTTTGATACAACTTCAGCAATTTCCGAAAAGTATTCATCCCAACTTGGTCTATTCATTTTTAAGCCTCCTTAATTCTTCATAAATTTGATCATCAACGATGCATTCGAAGACTTTATTAAAAATTTTATTCTTTTGGGCTTTGTCAAATACATCTATATCATTTTTTAAGTAGACTCCTCGACCATTTTTTTTACCAGTTAAATCTACTTCAAATTTACCTTCAGGTGTCCGAACTATTCTAATTAAATCTTTTTTAGGTAATTTTTCTTTAGTTATGATACAAGTTCTTATAGGAATTTTTTTTACTTTCATACCTTACCACCTTTATATTATTTGTTACCTTCTTTAGTAATATCTTCCATTGTTTTAATTTCTAATTTATATCTTGTTAATTTACTTGCAAGTTTAATATTACTGCCTTTTTTACCGATTGCTAAACTCAAATTTTCATTATCAACAATTACTAAAGCTTCTCTTTTTTCTTCGTCTAAAATATTAACAATTATATTTTTAGCTGGTGATAAAGCATTTTTAATATATTCTTCAGTATTGTCGCTATGTAAGATTAAATCAATTCGCTCACCTTTTAATTCTTTCAAAATATTAGCTATCCGAATTCCTCTTTCGCCAATGCAAGCCCCAATAGGATCAATATTTGAATTATTAGAATACACCGCAACTTTGCTTCTTATACCTGGATCTCGAACACAAGCCGCTAAAATTACATCTCCATTCACCATTTCTGGAATTTCATGTTCAAATAATCTTTTAACAAATCCATAATGCTTACGTGAAAGCAATATAACCGGTCCTTTATTATTACTATCAATTTTAGTAACATAAACTTTGATATTGGAACCCATTTCAATTTTTTCACCGGGAATAATTTCTTCTTTTGGTAATAAACCTCTCGCACGCCCTAAATCGATATAAAAGTTTTTAGCATCTTCCATAGCTACCATCCCAAGCATTAATTCATATTCTTTGTTCGCAAAATCACTAATTATCACATCTTTTTCTGCTTCTCTAATTTTTTGAATTACAACCTGCTTAGCTGTACCGGCCGCCACGCGCCCAAAATCTTTAGGTGTTACTTCTATTTCAATTTCATCGCCAATTTTAGCATCTTCTTTTATTTTAATAGCTTCTTCTAAAAGAATTTGGGCATCTTTGTTAATTTCCGGCGGAATAACAATGATATTGCCTTCTTCATCCTCTTCTTCTTTTCCTTCATCAAATTCACTCACAACAATCATATATGTAAAAACTTTAATTGTTCCATTATCTTTATTAATGTAAACCCTTACATTTGTTTTAGAATCAAAATTTTTCTTATAAGCAGTTGTTAAAGCAAGTTCTAAGGCATCATAAATTAAATTTTCATCAATTCCTTTTTCTTTAACTAATCCATTTATAGCCTTTATTAATTCTTTATTATCCATTTTTTAACCTCTTTCTTTACTTACAATATCTAATATGTAATTTTCGTAAGGAAGATTACTATTATCTACTATTTCATTAATTATTTTACTGGCACCTACAATTGCATCTAAATCAATTCCCCCAATTTTATCTAAAACAACAACTAAAAAATTATAATTATCTTTTGTTTCATAATAAACATCATCAACAAATATTTCCATTGATTGAACTGCATCACTTAAAGTTCTTTTTAAATCAGTGATTTTTGCTTCCATAGTCCTCCCTATTAATAATAAAAGTGGGAATTTTTTTGCCCACTTAAACCTTCAGTGATATTATAACACATATTTTTTAAAAATGGGAAAATCACGGCTAATTTTTTCAAAAATTTTTCCTTAAGACTTTTTTTACATATAAAAAAACTCCCACACAATAGTGGAGAGCCTTATTATTTACCTAACTTATATGTAACATCCATATTATAATATGTACCATTTAATATTAAGAATGCCGCAAATGTTCCCGTTATACCTCTTAAATTAACAGTTGGTTGTAAGTAATAACCTTTTGCTTTCATTAAATATT
>CAYOJY010000053.1:0-5831 GCA_964404455.1 uncultured Muribaculaceae bacterium
AGTGTAAAACTAATCTATAGTGGAACAACAGCCCCTACAGAAGCACAAAAAGCGGTGATGACTGGAACGGGAACCCAAATAACAACATGGAAATTTAATTCGAACGAGAACAGTGCCGAGTATGTTGGATATATGTATACTTTAGGAAGCCAAAGAGGCTTAGGAACAGCAAGCACTATGAAAACATATTTAGAAAACTGGTATGAAAGCAACTTAGCAAGTTATGATAATAAAATAGCAGATACAATATTCTGTAATGATCGTAGTACATATTCTGGAACAGTAGCAGGAGCAAATTATACCGGCAATGGAGTAGGAACAGCCACAACATGGTTCGGAACAGCCAGAAGATTAATAAATGCTAGTTCGTTGGCACCAATTGGAACCGGGCCAAGTCTGATTTGCCCACATAAGGATGATGCATTTACGAAAGCAGATACAACGAAAGGAAATGGAAAATCCTTACAAAAAGTTGGTTTATTAACTGCCGATGAAGCTTCAATTGCCGGCTTAGCAACTGGCACGAGTATCAGTAGTAACTATTTGTATACAAATAACTATTATTGGTTGGGCTCGCCGTATCTTCATAATAGTAATAATTGTGTCTTTGAGTTTACTGTGTATTCGTTAGGTACTTTGCTCTATGGTTCTGTGTATGGTACTCTTGGCGTGCGAGCAGTCGTTTCTCTGTCATCTGATATTTATTCGTCAAGTGGGAATGGAACATGGAATAATCCGTATGTGATAAACTGAATAGGCGACGCGAAGTACACTTAAGTTAATCTGAATAAATGAAAATTAAAAACATCAAAAGATTGAAAAGCAAAAAACTGATAATTCTTTTATTTAGAATTTTTTCCTTGAAAAGAATTTCGGTGCAACATTTCTTTATCAATATCATTTAAGACACAAAATTTTTTTAAAAGCCAAGTAGGTGCTATTAAATCTTCTTTAATTGGATCTCCTGTAATTCTTTCAATAACAATATCTTCATTTAATAATTCCAATTGATCACAAACAATATTAATATATTCTTCTTTTTCTAAAACATGAAATGAATTTTTTAGATATAAATCAGCTATTTTAGTTTCTTTTAAAATATAAAGCATATGGATTTTGATACCATCTATTTTTAATTGATTTAATAGTTTGACTGTATTTAACATATCTTCTTTAGTATCATTAGGTAGCCCATTAATAATGTGGGCAACAGTAAAAATATTTTTTTCTTGTAACCTTTTTAAGCATTTAATAAAATCATTCATATTGTGTCCACGATTAATCAATTTTAAAGTTGTATCATTACTAGTCTGTAATCCCAGTTCAATTGTTAAAAAAGTTTTTTTATTTAATTCGCATAAATAATTTAAACATTCATCATCAATTGCATCAGGTCTTGTCGCAATTGAAATACCAACTACCTTAGGCAAGGTAATAAATTTATTTAAGATGTTTTTTAAATTTTTAATAGAAGTATAAGTATTTGTTCCGGCTTGAAAATAAACAATATATTTACTATTAGGCCATTTTTTTAATAAGACTTCTTCGGCCTCTTTAAATTGATTAATTAAAGTATCATTTGAATTAATAAAGTTAACAGTGCTGTTGTCTTTACAAAAAATACAACCACCAGCGGACTTATTAGGACAGGAAAAATTAGCATTTAAAGGTATTTTAAAAACTTTAGAATTAAACTTTTGCCGATAAAAATAATTTAATGTATGATATCTTTTATTATCTAATGAATTTTTGAACATAATTGACTCCTTCTTTATTTTATATAACAAATTTCTAAAAATCAATGGTATAATTTTATAAGCGAGGTATAAAATGAAAGAAGTATTTATTGTAATTGGTGCGATGGGACATATTGGCTATAATGTTGTCCTGGAATTAATAAAACAAAATAAAAAAGTTAAAGTATTACTTCATACTCGAAAAAATGAAATTGCATTACCTAAAGAAGTAGAAGTTTATTATGGAGATATTACGAAAGAAAAAACTTTAAAAGAAATATTTAAAATAGATAAAAAAAGCATAACTTATGTTATCCATTCTGCCAGTATAAAAAATATATTGGATGATAAATTAGAATCAACTAATATAAAAGGGTTAGAAAATGTCATAAATTTATGTCAAAGTGAAAAAATTGATAAATTAATATATCTTGGGGAAATATTAACAAATAATTCTAATTTTAATAATAGGTATATCAATAGTAAAAGAAAAGCTAATGACATACTTTTAAATGCCTGTAGGAACGGATTAAATGCCTCTATTGTTATGCCTTCATTAACAATTGGGGAAAACAATTATAGATATAGTTTAGGAAATAATTTTATTAATTCATATATCAATAATCAAATTAAATATGGATTAGATGGCAATATAAATTTAATAGACGTTAAAGATGTCTCAATAGGAATTATATCGGCTGCTTTATACGGTAAAAGTGGAGAAATTTATTATTTAAGTGGTAATAATTATAAAGTTGAAGAAATATTTAAGATGATTGATAAAATTATAAATAAGAAAAATATTAATAAATATTTAAATGTCAAAAAAGTTAAGAAAATCAATTTTTTATTAAAACCAATATATAAATTGTTCCACAAAGAAATTATTTATAATGATTATTTATTAAATCATTTAAATCTTAAAATTAATTCTAAATTAAGTAAAGAAGAATTGGATTTTAAAAATAAAGATATCAAAGAAACTTTAAAAAAAACGATAAAATATTTAAAT
Source organism: uncultured Muribaculaceae bacterium (assembly GCA_964404455.1). Lineage (GTDB taxonomy): Bacteria > Bacillota_I > Bacilli_A > RF39 > UBA660 > CAKOSP01. The sequence goes on from CAYOJY010000053.1 coordinate 2,749, forward strand.
AAATAATTTGAAAAATTAAAATTTGCTTAAATAACTTTATAATTTAATTAACTTATGATATTATACATTTGACTTGGGAGACAACGATATGCTTATATATGGAAAAAATATTTTAACAGAAACTAATAAAAAAACTATTCGTAAAGCTTACATTTCAAGAAATGACTATATTGATTATTTAAAAGAAAATAAAATTAAATATGAGGTTGTTAATCATAAATTATTAGATAAAATGGTAAAAGGCAATCACCAGGGAATTGTATTAGAAATAGATAATTATGATTATTATAATATTAACGAAGTGTCATCTGATTTTGTTGTGATTTTAGATCATCTTGAAGATCCTCATAATTTTGGTTCTATTATTAGAACATGTGCTTGTGCAGGAATAAAAGAAATAATTATTCCGCAAGATAGAGCGGTGCGAGTTAATGATACAGTGGTTAAAGTAAGTGCCGGAATGATTCATCAAGTTAAAATAATTTTAGTTGTTAATTTAGTTAATGCGATTAATAAATTAAAAGACAAAGGATATTTTATTTATGCATCTGATATGAAAGGAAAAGAATATAAAACTATAGATTACGCCAATAAAAAGGTTTTAATAATTGGAAATGAAGGAAAAGGTATCAGTCGTTTGGTTAAAGAAAATGCTGATGAAATTATATCCATCAGCATGAATAATAATACGGAAAGTTTAAATGCAAGTGTAGCAGCAGGGATTTTAATTTTTGAAATGAGGTAGTTATAATTGAATATAAAAGAAATATCTGATGATGAATTATTAATGTTAATTAGTTCTCAAAATGAAGAAGCAAATGAATTAATTTTCAAAAAGTATAAATATATTATAGATATATTAACAAATAAGTATTATCCTGCTTTTTTAAAATTAGGAATTGATAAATCTGAAATATATAGTGAAGCATTGAGCGGTTTTACTGATGCCATTAATGGTTACAATGGAAATAAAAATGCAACATTCCCTACTTTTTTATCATTATGTATTAGAAGAAGGATAATTAAATTAATTAGAAAACATAATACATTAAAAAATAAAATTAATATTGAAGCATACTCTTTAGATTATACTTTTGAATCTAGTCAGACATCATTAATAGACACACTTGAAGATGAATTAATTAAAGATCCATTACATCAAATCACAGAAGAAGAAGATTTAATCGATTTAACAAAAACAATAAAAAGTAAATTATCTGATTTTGAATATAATGTTTATGAATATATGTTGGATGGTTTAAATTATCAAGAAATTGCACTTATATTAGATAAGAATTTAAAACAAATAGATAATGCAATTCAAAGAATCAAATTAAAAATTAAAGAAATTCTATATGAAAGATAAAAGAATCCACTGGATTCTTTTTTAAGTTTTATTGGAAAAACAATACCGTTTTTTGACAATGTCCCTGTAAATTTGCAAAAAAGCTTGCATAACCAAAAATTTTATAGTATTATTTATTATAGAAAAGTGAGGTAAAAAATGAATCAGAAAAAAACATATAGCATTATTGCTATAACAGCAGTTTTATTAACTGCGATAGGCGTAACATTTGCTTATTTTGCGGCAAGTGTAGGAACAGGGGTAACTACTCCAATAAATGTAGAGTCTAAAACAACAGACAAACTAACATTTACAAGTGGCTCACCAGTAAGTTTAATTGCAACTCAAGATAATTTTGGAGAGTCAATGGGTAACTTATCAGGGGAAACAACTAGTAGTGCAACTTTAATTGCAAACTCAAATACAAATACAGCGAGTGAAACTTATAATGTATATTTTAATATATCAGAAAACAATTATGAATATACAACATTAGCTAAAACAGCAGAATTAATATTAACAATAACTGATCCAAGTGGAGCAATATTAAATACATTGCCAGGCTTAAATTATGTCACAGTAGGAAGTGTATCAGGATTTGATATAACTGAGTACTCTGGTTTAATTAATGTGTCTGAAAATCATGTTATTACTACGACCTCATCAACCACTGGTTTAACAGAGGAATGGAAAACACAAATCACTTTTATTAATTTAGATAGTGATCAAGTTAAGAACCAAGGAAAAACATTTTCAGGTCAATTAAAACTTCAAAAAGAAGATATTGTACTTCCGACTTTTGCAGAGAACATTTTAAACAATAATGGTGGTATTTCTGCAATAGCAGCTAAGGAAACCCCGAACTTTGCAACACTTGCAGAAACTAACGAGGGAATGTTTGCAACGACAGATGATTATGGAACAAGCTATTACTTCCGTGGTGCAGTAGATAATAACTGGGTAAAATTTAATGATATGTACTGGAGAATAGTTCGTATAAATGGAGATAATACAGTAAAACTAATTTATAGCGGAACAACGGCACCAAATGAAACTCAAAAAGCAGTAATGACAGGGTCGGGAACTCAAATTAGCACTAGTGTATTTAATTCAACAAGAAACAGTGCTGAATATGTAGGTTATAAGTATACCTTAGGGGAGCAAAGGGGTCTAGGAACTTCAAGTGATATAAAAACTTATTTAGAAACCTGGTATGCCAATAACTTAGCTGGTCAAGATGCAAAAATAGCAGATACAATATTTTGTAATGATCGAAGTGTTTTCTCAGGTACTGGAATTGGAGTTATTGAAACTTATTTTGGGGCATATAATAGACTTCGAACTAAAAAAACTCCAAGTTTGTTATGTCCACACAAAGATGATACTTTTACTAAGAATGATACTACCAGGGGAAATGGTCAACTTTCGGAGAAAGTTGGGTTGTTAACTGCGGACGAAGCATCAATGGCCGGTCTTTCGCCCGGCCAATCCACCAGTAGTAACTATTTGTATACAAATAGTACGTACTGGTTAGGCTCGCCGTCTAATTTCTATAGTCCTCGTGCGAGTGGGTTCTATGTGTATTTGTCTGGTCTTCTGGACAATCCTTCTGTGGATAGTTCTTATGGCGTGCGTGCGGTGGTTTCTCTTTCATCTGATATCGTTTCAACAGGCTCTGGGGAATGGAATAACCCTTATATTATAAAATAATTTAATACGAAGTTATACGCCCAGTCGT
>CAYOJY010000054.1:0-5728 GCA_964404455.1 uncultured Muribaculaceae bacterium
TATTAACATAATAAACTTTTTGATCATTATCATTAGCGGATTTTAATAATGTTTCAATCATACTCCTACACCAAGGACATTCACTAAAGCCAAAATAAATTAAAGCTTTTTCATTTTTCATTATTTCAACAATTTCAGCATCACTTTTATAATAAATATTACTATCAACATCAACAAGAATTGCCGGATATTTTTTATTTACTTTTTCATATAATACTTCATTTAATTTTTCATATTCACTTTTAAATTTTAAAGTATCGTTTTTTATTACTGTTTTTTCATCTTCTTTTTTTTCATTAAAAACAACCCAAGTGCATATTCCCGCAACTAATAAAGCACAAAATATAGTAATACCACAAAATATTTTATTCTTTTTTTCCATTTTCAAACCACTTCCCTAGGTGAAATTATAGCATAATATTTTTGCTAGGACAATATTGCATTTTATTTTTCTTTTTGTTATAATCAAATTGTTCATAAATGGCGATGTAGCTCAGTTGGCTAGAGCACCCGGTTCATACCCGGTAGGTCGGGGGTTCGAATCCCTCCGTCGCTACCAAATTAAAAGACGTTCCAAATTTTTGGAATTTATATAAATTAGACTAGGAGAATTATCTATGAAAAATATTAAAAGTCTTAAAAAGAGATAATTCCCGATTTGAAAAGAAAAAATAATTAAGAAAAAAGTAGAAACAAAAGTTTGGAACTCCACTTATTTCCATGCCAAGAAAAATCAAGGGTTTTCGCTAATTGCGAGAATTTTTTTAATAAAAAACATTCTGAATTATGAGTTCTCTAACATTAAGTGAAGAATTTTTTTGTGCCTTATTCTACATTAAGACCTTGTAAAATAATTTAATTTCTTAAATGGTATTAATTAATAATATATATCATAAATAATAAAGCACCATATTTTCATCGTGCTTTTTTTAATGAGATCCTAATTATTTTGTAACTCTTCTATTAAATTAATAATTTCTTTTTCATTTATTATTTTTATATTTAAACTTAATGCTTTATCATATTTACTTCCCGGCTCTTTTCCTAAAATTAAATAATCAATATTTTTACTTACAGTATCAATTACTTGACCATTATAACTTTCTATAAATTTTTTAATATTATCTCGTGAATATCCTTCAATAGATCCTGTTATAACAAATTTTTTATTAGTTATCATTTCATGATATTTTTTACTCTTACCTAAATAAACCATATTAATTCCCATGTTTTTTAAATTTTTAATTAATTCTTGTTTTTGATTAAAATAATTTATCACGTTTTGAGAAAGAATTTCTCCAAAATCAGGAATATTGTTTAAATTTTCAAATTCAGCTTTCATTAACGAGTCTATGGAACCAAAATGTTGAGCCAAAACATTAGCTTTTTTCTTACCAATTCCTGGAATTCCTAAAGCTATCAACAATCTTTCTAAACTATTATTTTTAGATTTAGTAATATTATCTAAAATTTTAGAAATGCTTTTTTCTCCATAACCATCAACTTCTTTAATTGTTTCTTTATGTTGTTGCAAATTATAAAAATCTTCAATTTTAGTTAAAAATCCTAAATTATAAAATTCCTCAATTACTTCAATACCCATACCTTCTATATTCATTGCATCTTTTGAAGCATAATGAATTAAACCTTCAATACTTCGGGCGGGACATTCATTATTTGGACAAAAATGGTCAACTTTTTCCGGAAATTTAATTAATTTTTCCAAGCATATGGGACAATTTTCAATCATTGTAAAATCTTTTTCTAAGCCGGTTCTCCGCTCTTTTTTAGCCTCAATTACCTCAGGTATTACATCGCCAGCTTTACGAATAGAAACAATATCCCCTATTTTTAAATCTTTTTCAATAATATAATCTTCATTATGTAAAGTTGCTCTTTTTACGGTAGATCCCATTATTAAAGTTGGGGATAAAACTGCATTAGGTGTAATAACACCGGTTCTGCCAACCGTAAAAATTATATCTTCTAATTTAGTTAATACTTCTTTGGCTGGGAACTTATAGGCAATTGCCCAGCGTGGGTGTCTTGATGTAAATCCTAATTTGTCTTGATTTTCTAAATCATTTAATTTTATAACAATACCATCTATTTCATAAGGTAAATTATCTCTTAATTGGGCTATATTGTGGATATATTCAATTACTTCATCAATATTTTTAGCAATTTTATTTTCTAAGTTGATTTTAAAACCTAAGGAAAGCATTAAATCAAGAGCTTCATTATGTTTAGTTAAATTATAATCTTTAGGATTAGGTAAATGATATATAAAATTATCCAGGTTTCTTTTAGCGGTAATTTTCGAATCAAGTTGTCTAACACTTCCCGCTGCAGCGTTTCGAACATTTTGTAATAAAGCTTCCCCTCTTTTACTTCTACTTTCATTTATTTTTTCTAAAGTTTTTTTATTCATATATATTTCGCCGCGAACTTCAATATTAATGTCTTTTTTTAATTTTAAAGGAATATTGCGAATAGTTTTAACATTTTCGGTAATATTTTCGCCTTCGATTCCATTTCCCCGGGTTGCGGCCGTTATTAAATTTCCATTTTCATAATGAAGGGATACACTTAATCCATCAATCTTTAATTCACAAACATACTCTGGATTTGGAACGACTTTTTTAATTTTTTCATCAAAACTTATTAACTCTTCTTCATTAAATGCATCTGGCAATGATAACATTGGAATCAAATGAGTTACTTTTTCAAATTTTTCTAATTTATCTGAACCAACTCTTTGGGTTGGAGAATTAGGATTAATCAATTCAGGATATTTTTTTTCTAACTGAATTAAATTACGCATTAAATCATCATATTCCTGATCCGTGATTGTCGGATTATCATAAATATAATAATTAATATTGGCTTCATTTATTTTTTGTGTTAATTCAAGCATAGCTTGTTGGATATTTTCCATACATCCTCCCCATTTTTGTCATTAAATTTACTTTTTTTTCATTCCTTTGTAATTTTTTAAGACTTTTTTAATTCCATACCTTTTATCAAAAGCCACTGTTACAAAACGTTCATCAAAAGCTGTGACAATACCTTTTCCAAAAGTTATATGCACAACCAAGTCTCCATTTTTATATTCAGTATTATTATCTCCATATAATAGATTTTTATTAATTGTTAAATCTAATCTTTTTTCTTCTTCTTTTTCTAAAAGTGCTTCATTTATTTCATCAATAAACCTACTAGGTAAATTAAGGTTCATTTTCCCATACAACATTCTTCTTTCGGCATTACTAATATAAAGTTTTTCTTTAGCTCGAGTAATTGCTACATAGCAAAGTCTCCGTTCTTCTTCAATTCCTTCTTTTTCAAAACTGGCATTTACATGAGGAAATATTCCTTCTTCCATTCCAATTATAAATACAGCTCTAAATTCTAAACCTTTAGCAGAGTGAATAGTCATTAACGTTACCACATCATCATATTCTTGATGTTCAGTCATATCAGCGACTAATGATATATCTTCTAAAAAGTCTTCTAAATTAACTGTTCCGGTTTCGTTTTGATAATGTTCGGTAATGCTTTTAAATTCCATTAAATTTTCAATTCTTAAATCGGCTTCTAAACTTTTTTCTTTTTCTAATTCTTCTAGAATACCCGATTTCAAAAGAACATAATCAATTAATTCAGTTAAAGATAATTCTTCTTTTTTAGCAATTAAATCTAACATTACTTCTTTAAATTTTAATTCTTTTTTCGAATCTATAGCCTCAAACATGGAAATATTCTCATTCTGAGCTTTATTACGAATATTATTAATAGTTGTTTCGCCAATTCCTTTTTTAGGAACATTAATTATTCTTTCTAAAGCGACATTATCATTTTGATTGGATATTAATTTTAAATATCCTAATAAATCTTTAATTTCTTTTCTTTTATAAAAGAAGAAACTACCAACAACTTTATAAGGAATATTATTTTTCATCATGCCTTCTTCAATTAACCTGGATTGGGCATTAGTTCGATAAAAAACGGCAATATCTTTTTTCTGATATCCAGCTGATAATAGATTTGTTATTTCCGCACAAACAGTATTTATTTCATTTCGATCATTAAAACTTCGATTATATTTTATTTTAACCCCAGTACCTAATTCACTGAATAATTCAACCTCTTTTTTCTCAGGATTATTTTTAATAACATCATTAGCTGCGGATAAAATATTAGTCGTACTTCGATAATTTTGACTTAAAGTAATTACCTTAGTATTTTTAAAATCTCTTTCAAATTTTAAAATGTTTTTATAATTAGCGCCTCGAAAACTATAAATGCTTTGATTCATATCTCCTACAACAAATATATTTTGATATTTTTGGGAAAGCATTCGCACTAATTTATATTGTACTTCATTCGTATCCTGATACTCATCTACCAATATGTATTGGAATTTATCTTGATATTTTTCTAAAATATCCGGATTATTTAAAAGCAATTGAACTGGTTTTTTTAATAAATCATCAAAATCTATCGAATTATTTCGCGATAAGATATTTTCATAGCGATTATAAATTTCGATTACTTTTTTATCAATATAAGAAGTGAAAAATTTTTCTATTTCATTTTTTGAAAGCATTTCATTTTTAATAAAACTAATTTTTGTTCGAATATAAGTAGGACTTATTTCTTTGATATCAATAGCTAAATCTTTCATTATTTTTTTGATGATACTTAAAACATCATCAGCATCAATGATTGTAAAATTTTTAAGTAGCTCCATCTTATCATAATTTTCGCGAATAAATTTAACACCCAAGGAATGAAAAGTTCCCACAAATGCATAATTATTTGGGACTATTCCCGCTAAGCGATAACGCATCTCCTTAGCTGCCTTATTTGTAAATGTAATGGCTAAAATATTACCAGAATATATCCCACTTTCTATTAAATATGCTATTTTAGTAGTTAATACTTTTGTTTTTCCTGAACCTGCTCCCGCAACTACTAAACATGGTCCTTCTTTATGTAAAACAGCTTCTTTTTGATTCTTATTTAATGACTCCAAATATTTCATAAGTCCTCCATCTTCCCTATATATAATTATATCAAACTTCTAGGTTTTATTATAGTCAAAAATTAGTATTAATAGTTAATCACATAAATAACCATAATAAAATCATCATAACCTTATATTGGATATGATGATTTATTTTTCAATCTTAATTTTTATAAATATTAATTTAGCATATCTCAGTTCTGGACACTTTTTTAAAATTTATCTTTTATCACTGCACAAACTTTTTCGCTTTTTTATTCCCATTTTTTTTAAGTTATTTCAAAACTGTCCGTTATTCAGTTTTTTCTTCGGCATATTAATTTATTACATATGGATTATTCCATGTTCCATTCCCGCTTGATGAAGATATATCAGCTGACAGAGAAACTACCGGACGCGCGCCAGTCGCATCGTCTACATCATAGCCCCCCAGATTACCTGAAGATCGCACATTGAACACAACAGCAATCAGATTATTAAAATTGAAATAATGCGGCGAGCCCAACCAATAGTAATTATTTGTATACAAATAATTACTATTGGTGCTTGTGCCAGCTATTAAGCCAGCTATTGAGGCTTCGTCTGCAGTTAATAAGCCAACTTTTTGCAAGGATTTGCCGTTCCCTTTCGTCATATCTGCTTTCGTAAATGCATCATCTTTATGTGGACATACTAAGCTTGGACCAGTTCCAATTGGTG
>CAYOJY010000055.1:0-5707 GCA_964404455.1 uncultured Muribaculaceae bacterium
ACAACAACTTATACTAATCCAAGTACTAACAGTGTAGTATTTAGTAATGTTTTAACAGATAGATTTACAATAACTGCAACAGCAGTAGGTGGAACAAACTCAGTAAAGACATATTATTATTCGAAAGATAATGGAGTAACGTATCAAAGCAGTACCAGTAATACTTACACTTATACAGGCCTAACTCCAAATACAACCTATAATGTGAAAGTATATGTTGAAGATACTTTAAACTATACCTCAAATATAATATCAACTAGTACTAAAACGTCTGATCCAACATTAGCGGGAACAATATTAGCCAATAACGGCGGCTCTGCAGTAATAGCAGCCAAAGGCAATCCAAGCTTTGCAACAGTAGCAACCACTAACATGGGAATGTATGCAATGGCCGATGATTATGGAACAAGTTATTACTTTAGAGGAGCCGTTGATAATAACTGGGTAAAGTTTGCGGGTATTTATTGGCGAATAGTGCGAGTAAATGGCGATAATAGTGTCAAACTAATCTATAGTGGAACAACAGCTCCAACAGAAGCCCAAAAAGCGGTGATGACCGGAACCGGAACGCAAATAAATGGAACTACCTTAGCATTTAACTCATCTTATAACACAGCAGAATATGTAGGGTATATGTATACAGTTGGTCAGCAAAGAGGAAGTGGAACATCAAGTCCAATCAAAACATACATAGAAAACTGGTATGCAAGCAACTTAGCAAGTTATGATAATAAAATAGCAGATACGATATTTTGTAATGATCGCAGTACATATTCAGGAACAGTAGAAGGAACAAACTATACCGGAAATGGAGTAGGAACAACAGGAACTTGGTTTGGAGCAGCAAGAAGATTAATAAATGCCAGTTCATATGCACCAATCGGAACTGGTCCAAGCTTAGTATGTCCGCATAAGGATGATGCATTTACAAAAGCAGACACAACCAAAGGGAATGGAAAATTAAGCCAAAAGGTTGGTTTATTAACTGCCGATGAAGCCACAATAGCCGGTTTAGTATATGGCACAAATAACAGTAGTAATTATTTATATACAAATAGTTACTACTGGCTAGGATCGCCATACATTTTTTATTCCGGGTTTTTGAGTGCAAATGAATTTTGCATTGGTTCCTCAGGTAATTTGCATGTCCATGTGGTGAATGATACTCTAGGCATACGTCCAACAATATTTATATCATCTAATATATCTTCAACAGGTTCGGGAACATGGAATAATCCATATGTGATAACTGAATAAGACATTTTTGAATTAGCTGGGAAGAGTTATTTTATTAAATATCATTTTTACTTTTTAAAAATTCTCTAAGCATTTTAGTTAATGCTCTTTTTTCGATTCGTGAAACATAGCTTCTTGATATATTTAAATTTTTAGCAATTTCTTTTTGGGTTTTTTCTTTTGTGTTATAAAGACCATATCTTTTAATAATAATATCTCTTTCACGAGCATTAAGTAAGTTTAAATAGCTTTCTAAACGAACGACATTATCTTTAGTATTTATTTCATCAATAAAATCCTTTGTTTTATCTTTTAAAACCTCAACTAAGTTAATTTCATTACCTTCTTTATCAAAGCCAATTGTTTCATTTAAAGAAATATTTAATAAATTTTTTTTATTACTTCTAAAATACATTAAAATCTCATTTTGAATACACCTCGCGGCATAGGTCGTTATTTTAGTTTTTTGTTTACTATTATAAGTATCAATTCCTTTAATTAAGCCAATTGTTCCAATAGATATTAAATCATCAGTATCAGTATATTTACTATCAAATTTTTTAACGATATGAGCAACTAATCTTAAATTATGTTCAATTAACTTATTTCTGGCATCTTGATCTCCTAAAAGCATAGCTTCAATATATTTTTTTTCTTCTGGAGCGCTTAATGGAGTAGGAAAAATTTCATTTGAGTAACTTCCTGTAAAGAAAAGCAAACTTTTTAATAAACTAATTAAATACAACATACAATCACCTTAATTAATTCTATTATTAAAATTAAAAGTAATGCTTTTATAAGTTTATAACTTAAAATAATAGTAAAAGAATTACATATAAAAGAAAACTGTTGTGAATTAGCTATTATAGATATTAAGAAAAAAATTCTGATAAATTTATAAATTATTTATATAATAGTCATGAAGTTTTTATTTTATTCAACATACCAATTAATATCTGTTTTATAAGTTGTTTTGACTACAATAGGAACAATATTTAACTGTAATAGAATTCCTTCATCTATTGGCCAATTTACTTGTATTTGCCCTGTAGTAACCCCATCAGATGTGTATACCAAAGTTGGTGTTGATGATAAAACCGTCATATTTGAATTACCAAGATAAACAAGTCCATCTGTTAAAACATTGCCTTTTTCATTAATTAATTCATGAGAAATAGAAGCATATAAATTCCATACTGTTGGTGTTATTCTCGAATCTTCAACAATTACTTCTATCGGTATTGTTGGATTACACAAAGTTGGACTATATTGAAAAGGAGTTGTTGAAAATATTGCTTGATTTGTAGCAGATATTATAGTCAAATCACCTGGATAAATTATTTCAACTGTCCTAAATCGATATAAGAAACTATTGGCAAGATTTGATACAAAAGATATTTCTGTTCCAATCGGTAATGGCGGTGAATAGGAATATATAAAATCACCATTATTATCAGCTTGAGCATAATAATCGCTCCCATTGTAACTAATTTTCACATCAGCATTTGGTATTGTGGTTCCAGAAATATCTGATGATAAATCTGTTATAGGATTTATTGTAAGTGATAGACGTCCTATTGATAAAACTCTAGTATTATTTAATAAAAAATTACTTAAAGCAGGTAGCATTGCTTCTTCTGATGGTGTTAAATTTATTGATGAAATTGTTGTAGTCGTTGTAGTAATTGTTCCAGTTACAGTAAGATTATTAGTATTTTCTAATTTATACCAAGAATAATTGGGTATATCGTGTATGCCCCCGGCACTAGCATAAGGAGTAACTGTTAGCCATCTATTGTACTGTGGTATGTTTAAAGAATAGTTTATAGTGTTACGTGAGTATATTGCATTAGCTCCTGCATTATATAACACAACGCTTCTCGGATTATTTAAATTTAAAGAGGCATTAGTTCCAATAAATTCTAAACACCTATTACTCGTTGCTCCTGTATAATTACTAACCATTTTTAATGATGAACCACTATTCATCTTAAATTCACCAGTTATACACCAAGTTGAAGTTGAACCAAACTGTTGTCTTTGTTCAATTTCTAAAACCGCAGATGTATTAATTAAAACATTTTGAGTTCTATCTCCATCATCATATCCAACGCCAGTAGCTGTATCTATATTAGTTACAGAATTTTCGCCAAACGACATGTTTATATACGTAGCGGAACTAACATGGTATAAATATCTATTTTCACTTGTAATTGAAATATTAGAATTAGGTAAAACATTTAAAAAAGGATATACGCCGCCAACAACATTCCTAAACCAAAAAATAGAAGCATATGTTGTCACACTATGTATATTAACAGTTCCTCCTAAAGTAACATTTCTAGTTTCAGCAACCTCATGAGCTGGTGAAGTACTAGGTATAATATTAATATCACAATCAGTAATATTTAGTGAACTATACGGATTAAAAGCCATTTGTGGGCCTGTGTAATTAACATTAGTATAATTAACAACAACATTACTTAAGCTCGAAATGTCAAAAACACATATAATGCCATAGTAGTTTCTCCCAATAACATTAATATTTTGAACTGTAATATTCATATTACTAGCACTATTAATATAAATGGTTTGAGATGCCGCAGAGCTATTATAATCGGTGTAGGTATATTTTATATTGTTATATGTACCATCAATGGTTATTTTAGGTTTAGAAGCACGAATCGATATCCCGCCTGTTAAGGTTATATCTGCTCCAAAATATATTAAATTATATGTATTATCTTCTTCTAAAACCGCTTTTAATTCATTGTAGTCGTAAACTACAACAGTTTCGCTATCAATTATTGTCATATTTTATCACCTTAGTATATTATATTAAAAAATAGTTTTATTGAATAATCAATAAAACTATTAAATAAACAAAATATAGTATAAGATGAAATTAAAAATTAAGGAAGTGGTTTTTTAAACGAATTAATTCTATCAAGTATTCTCAAATGTCTCATTTTAAACCTTCATATTCACCAACTGAAAAGGAGCAGTCATTTCTTTTAATTTATTTCATATCTATTTACAAAGTTATTTTCGTAATATAAATTGTAATAAATTTTTGGTACTTTAAAATACGATTTATTAAATTTGAACAAAATATATGCAGAAGAAAGATTTGCATAATTAAAACTGTTAAACTCCCGGGTAAATTATTTTTTTATGAGTGAATTTTAATAAAAAGCATAATTGTAAATTAAAATTAGATGTGTTAAAATGTTTTTGAAATTAACTTTTGAATAAGTTATATTAAGGTGGTTAAAAATGAAAAAAATATTTTTGTTAATTTTATTTATAGCATTAGCGGTAAGCAGTTATATGGGATATAGTTGGTATAATAAAGAAATGAAAGCTTGGAAAATAGAAATTATTAACGATTCAATTAATGTTCGGGAAAGTCATAATCCATATGAATATAAATTAGGAGAAGTTTATAAAGATGAAAAATATAAAGTTTTAGATATTTATTTAGATGATAAAAAATTTGTTTGGTATAAAATAAAAATGAAAAACAAAAAAGCAGGTTGGGTTGCCAGCAGTAGAAATGTACCTTATGTTAAGGAATTAAATAATTCCCAAATTAAATCTGAAAAAGAATATTTTATTGATTATAAAAAACCAGTAATTAAGTATTATGAAGATGTTTATTATACAGATTCATTAAATACAATTGATTACAAACATTTAACTATTGAAGATGATTCTAATTATGAAATAAAACATACGGTTTATTTTGAAGAATTTCCTAAAGACGGCAATACTTCTCAATATTGGATTGAATATATTGTGACCGATGAATTTGCTAATTCAGCGAGTATAGTTCAAGGAATTGAATTTGAAAATAAACCTAATAAAAATGAAGTAAGCGATTTTTCAGTGTTGGAGAAAAAAAGAGGGAATTAAAAATTCTTTAAATAAAATTAAAGGAAAAAATATAATTTACTTCCTTTTTTTGTTTTACAAAAAATACATAATAATATAAAACATGATATAATAAATAAAAAAGTAAGGTTTATTCTATTTTATAAATATTTAGGAGAATATCATGAATCATAAACGCTTTAAAGAAATTGATGTGGGATTTATTTGTTTAAATTGTAATTTTAATGTTGAGTCGCTTGGTTACACCTCTAGAGATCATTGCCCAAATTGTTTGTATGGATTACACGTTGATATTAACCCCGGTGATAGATTAAGTCACTGTAAAGGAGTATTAAAGCCAGTTGATTTTGAAAAATTTAAAAATACTTATAAAATTATTTATGAATGTCAAAAATGTCAAATGATTCGCAAAAATATTTTAGCAACTGATGATAATTTTGAAGCTTTAATAAAATTATCAGAAAGGAATAAATTATGAAAAAAGTAATATTAATAGATGGAAATAATTTAATGTTTAGAAGCTTTTATGCCACTATGTATACAGGAAATATAATGAAAAATTCTAAAAATTTTCCCA
>CAYOJY010000056.1:0-5600 GCA_964404455.1 uncultured Muribaculaceae bacterium
GACGATGCCCCGCCTCGTCGCAGTCGAAAAATCAAATTTTAGAGAAAGAAGGTTGGAAAACCGTAAATAATACCTCTTGGACAATGTATTGACCAAGAGGTATTTCATTTTATTTGATTTTTCTAATAGCAAATATTATTTGAGTTACGAGGGAATGCTTGTTTTTTGTTTGTATATACTAGAATAAATTTTAAATGTTTATTTAAAATTTATTATGCGTTGCAAAATATATTATTTAATCGTATAATAATATTAGTTAGTGATGAGGGAATTTACAAATCTGGAGCTAAATCGATTGAGTTCGTTAAAACTTATGAGAGTGTATGATAATTCATAAATTAAGGTGGTACCGCGGGTAAAACTCGTCCTTACTTATTTTTATGAATTTTTATTTTAGGAGGAAAAACTATGACAAAAAAAATAATTTTTGATATTGATGGAACTTTATTAAAAAGTGATAATGATTTTTTGGAAGCTTTTGATAAATATTTAAAAGAAAATAAAAAAGGATTTATCTCAGCAAGTGCACTTGTAGAAGCAATTGATGATTATGAATTAGTTGGAGAAATAATCGATAAAAAGGCTCTTGTTGACTATGTAAATAAAAGATTAAATGTTAATATAACTATTAATGATTTTGATAATTTATTAAATTTTTATTATAAAGAAGCAACTTTAATAAATGAAAATACCAAAAATATTTTAGAATATTTAAGTCAAAAATATGAATTAACAGTTCTTTCTAATTGGTTTATAGAGGGACAAAAAAAGCGTTTAAAAAAGGCTGGGATTTATTCTTATTTTCAGGAATATTATGGGATAGATAACTTAGGTATAAAACCAAATAAATGGGTATTTGAAAAAGCTTGTTATCCATATAAATTAAATGAATGTTTAATAGTTGGCGATAATGCTAAAGTAGATATAAAAGTTCCTCTGGAAATAGGAATGCAGGCTTTACATTTAAATCTAGAATCAACTGAAAGCAAATATCCATCGATTAAGAGTTTAGATGAATTAAAAAATATTTTATAGGAGAGTATGTATGAATTTATATGATGAATTAGTATGGAGAGGTTTAATTAAAGATATCTCTTCAAAAGAAATAGAAAAAAAATTAAATGAAGGTGGCTTAACCGTTTATATTGGAACTGATCCCACCGGAGACTCAATGCATATTGGTCATTTTTCTTCATTTTTAATAGCAACAAGATTAAAAAGAGGCGGCCATAACCCAATTCTTTTAATTGGAGGAGCTACCGGTTTAATTGGGGATCCTAAACCTAATGCTGAGCGGGAAATTATTACTAAAGAAAAGGTTATGAAAAATACAGAAGCTTTAAGTAAACAAGCTAAAGATATTTTTGGTTTTGAAATAGTTAATAATTATGATTGGTCGAAAGATATTAATTTTATTGATTATTTAAGAGATTACGGAAAATATTTCAGTGTTAATTATATGCTTGATAAAGACATAATTAAAAGAAGACTTGATACGGGAATTACTTATACCGAATTTTCTTATATGATAATGCAGGCCTTAGATTTTGAATATTTATTTATTAATAAAAAATGTACTATGCAAGTCGCGGGATCTGATCAATGGGGTAATATTACTGCGGGAATTGATTTAATTAGAAAAAAACATGGGAAAGAGGCTTATGGGTTTACGATGCCTTTAATAACTGATAAATTAGGAAATAAGTTTGGTAAAACTGAAGGCAACGCACTTTGGTTGGACATTAATAAAACATCAGGTTATGAATTATATCAATTCTTGTATAATTCTGATGATGAAATGGTTATCAATTACTTAAAAATGTTAACTTTTTTAAATAAAGAACAAATAGATGAAATAGAAAAGCAACATTTAAAAACTCCGGAAAAAAGAATTGCTCAGGAAGCTTTGGCTAAAGAAGTTATTACTTTTTTACATGGTGAAGCGGAATTTTTAAAAGCTAGAGAAATAAGTGAAAAATTATTTGATGAAGCGGTTTTTGAATTAAGTGCTAAGGAAATAATCAGTTCATTAAAGGGAATTCCTTCATTTAATATAATAAAAATGCCTATTTTAATTAATGAATTTTTAGTTGAATATAATATATGTTCTAGTAAAAGGGAAGTAAGAGAAATGATTGATGCCGGGGCAATTCAAATTAATAATATAAGAGTAGGAGATTATAATTTATTAATTGATTCCAATTTAGCAATTGAAAATAAGGTATTATTAATTAAAAAGGGGAAGAAAAACTACTTTTTAGGTATTTTAAACTAGGTTTTTAAAAAAACCTTTTCATATAATATATGGAAAGGAGGATTTTTTATGTATTATACTAAAAATCCAATTAATCAAAGTGGAGATCGTTTTTTCCCAGTTTTTCCCTTTATAGTGGGAGCAGTTGCCGGAGGTGCCGCAGTTGGTTTAACAAGACCACGTCCAGTTTATGTTAATCCAGCCTATCCTCAATTTAATCCGGCATTACCTTATGGAAGCTCAGGTTATTCTTATTACTACCCAATGAGACCATTTTAAGTTATTCTTAAAAAAATAGCTAGGAAGATAAAATAAATTA
The DNA here is from genome assembly GCA_964404455.1 of uncultured Muribaculaceae bacterium. Classification (GTDB taxonomy): domain Bacteria; phylum Bacillota_I; class Bacilli_A; order RF39; family UBA660; genus CAKOSP01. The sequence continues at coordinate 2,574 of CAYOJY010000056.1, forward strand.
ATAAACCGGAACCACCATAAGATAAAAAAGGAAGCGGAATACCCATTATAGGTAAAAAGGCAATATTCATTAAAATATTATATAATTGCTGGAATAAAAATAAAGATATAAATACTTTAGCAAATAATTTATTATTTGCTTTTTTTATTAAATTAATTAGTAACAAATTTAAAGTTAAATAAGATAATAAAATAATTATTCCTCCAAATAGGCCAAAATTCCCGATGGAAAATGATAAAATAAAATCAGTGGGGGCTTCGGGAACATACAAACTTGCTTTATTTAATCCACTACCAAAAAAAGAAGCCGAACCAATTAAAATTAAAGCATTAGTTATTTGATAATTATTTTTAAAATCAATTAAACGATCAATTCGATAAAAAAAGGAAGTTCCAATCAATTTAATTAATAAATCTTGTTGAAAAAAATATAAATAAAAAAATGCCGATATTAAAAATATAAAACTAATAACTATTAAAATAAACCATTTTTTATTTATCTGAGCATTAAATAAACAAACTAAAAAAATAATTAAATAAAAAATAATCGCACCAGTATCAGGTTCTAAAAAAACTAGAATAGAGGGAATTAAAGTAGCCAAAATCATTAGAAAAATATATTTGATTTCATTTTTTTTAATTTGTTTATTAAATTTATTGGTTAAATTAACTAAAAAAAGCGTTAAAGTTAAACGGCATAATTCACTAGGCTGAAAGGAAAAAAAACCAAAGTGAAACCAAGCCTTCGCCCCATTTATTTCTTTACCTAAAAATAAAACCAATATTAATAAAATAATTGATAATAAATAAAAAACAAAACTTAAATTAAATAGTTTTTTAACATTAATTTTAGAAAAGATAAAAATAATTCCAAAACCTAAAATATACCATATAATTTGTTTTATTAAATGATTATTATATACATTATCTATTAACCGGGCATTTATCATATTTAAAAAGCTAAAGACCATTATTATGATTAACGGAATATAAATAAAATACTTAATATTTTTTTTCATATGTATATTATGGTACAAAAACACACTTTTTAACATAGATTATAATGAAGGTGTGATATAAATGAAAGATTTACCGAGAGTATATGCTAATCCCATAGACAAAGAATTAAATAATTATCAAAAAGAAACAAAATTATCTAATGAATTTCGTCACAGTAGTGAAAAAAATTTATCTATGAAAATTAGAGATATTTTTAAATCAAGTAATTTTATTTATAAAAGTAGAGTAAGAATTACTACTAAAGAAGGTCAAAAAGAAAAAGTAATAGTCGGGAAAACCGAAAATGCTTTATTAACAATGGATGGTGAAAAAATCAAAATCATTGATATTTATGATATTGAAAAGATATAAAAAAATATATCTAGATTAGTTCTTCGATATATTTTTTTAATTGCTTAGCGTCTTTTTCAAAAATAATTTTTAATTGATTATCAATTTCGACAATACCCTTGGCTCCTAATTTTTGAATGCCATCCTTATCTGCTAAGGAAACATCTTTTAAAATGACTTTCAATCTACTAATGTTGCATTCAGCATTAATAATGTTATCTTTACCACCTAAATATGTAATTAGCTTATTAGCTTCAATATTAAAACCTCTTTTGTTAAGTTTAACAATAATTAAGGAGATTAACGCTAATAATATGCCAATAATTAAATATTGTAAAAAAGTATTCATCCTATCACCAATATAATTATACTATATTTTAATTAAAAACAAAATTAAATTTGTTTAGGGTATCACTAATTTAAAAATTACTCATAAATTAATAGTGAAATAGTGAAAGGGTGAAATTATGAATAATACAAAACAATGCGGAAGCTGCAACACAAATTGTATTAATGAAATATTAAGAGTTATTTGTGTTTTACAAGAAAATGCTTGTCCAGAAAATTGTTTAGATACTTGCGACCGACCAATGCTTGGTGGTGGACCTTGTTGTTTAATCTGTAATACAAGACCAGTTACTTTATATACTTGCTGTGGAAACGGAGCTCCATGGAGTATGCCACTTTGTAAAGATTCTACTTACGACTGTTCTGGCGAAGAAAATGTTAATAATTGCTCAGTAATTTTTAGAGTAGAAAAAATAGAAGGAAATTGCTGTACATTTAGAGTATTAGCACAAAACCCAGATGATAATTGTTTAAATCCATATTTAGCAACTAATTCTTTCTTTACAATGGATTGTAGCTGCTTATGTGCGGTAAAATGTTTAACTGATACTTACGTTGATTGTGTTTGTTAATTAAATAGTAATCATTGTAAACTGCTGAAAATAATCAGCAGTTTTAATTTAATAAAAAAAGGACACAAATGTGTCCAATAACTTAAATCAAATTTAAATTTTTATTATCTAATTGTTTGAGTATAGTCAATTACTACGTTAAAAGTTACATCTTCTGGATTTTCATTTTCTGAAGCTGAATTCCAGGTAACAACAACTGAACCATTAGTTTCTTCTCCTACAGCTAACACTGTGTTTTTAAGATCACTTAAACCAACAATTTGAACATTTAAATCAGGGTTACTATTATTAGTTATTTCAAGTTCTTCTACTGTTGCACTAAGGGTACCATTATTTTTTATTACGAAATTAATAGTAGCTGAATCAGTTGGATAATCAAGATTGGCATTGATTGTTAAGCTAGTTTTATCAGCTCCAATTTGTGCTGTAGCTTTATTTACATTAGATGATGTAGCTGATTCAAATTCAACTTTCATATCTGCTCCTGCTTGAGCAGTACCACCAATGTTTATTACTGAATTCAATAATGCATAAGCTCCTGTTAAAGTAATAGCAAAAGCTATAATTCCAATAACAAAAAACTTTGTTGTTTTATTTCTCATATTTTACCTCCTTATTATTTTAATTATAACAAATGAACTTTTAATGTCAAAAAAAATATAGAAGATTTACTATAATTTTACACTTTTATAATTTGGTCAATACCCGACTTTGACAGTTGTAAGAGTGAAAAAGTCATCAACCCCTTTGTTTTAAAG
>CAYOJY010000057.1:0-5469 GCA_964404455.1 uncultured Muribaculaceae bacterium
TTTAAAACCGGTTCAAAGAAGAATTTTATATGCTATGTATAAAACCGGAAATGTTGCTGAAAAAAATTACATTAAATGTGCCGCAACTGTCGGAGAAGTTTTAGGAAAATATCATCCTCATGGAGATACTTCGGTATATGATGCGATGGTACGAATGAGCCAGTGGTGGAAACAAAATCATATTTTAATTGATATTCAAGGAAATAATGGTTCAATGGATGGCGATTCGGCCGCAGCATATCGCTATACTGAAGCTAAATTATCTAAAATAAGTGGAGAATTATTAAAAGATTTAGAAAAAAATACAATAAATTGGTCACCTAATTTTGATGATCGTTTTTTAGAACCAACTATTTTACCTGCTAAATTCCCTAATTTATTAATTAATGGAGCAAATGGTATATCAGCGGGATACGCAACTAATATTCCTCCTCATAATCTAGGCGAAATAATTGATGCCACTATTAAAAGAATTGATTCACCAAATGGAAACTTTAATACATTTTTAGAAATAGTTAAAGGGCCGGATTTTCCAACCGGAGGAATAGTCGAAGGAAAAGAAGGAATAATTGATGCTTTTAAAACTGGTAAAGGTAAAATTATTATTCGAAGTAAAATTGAATTCAAAAAGGAAAAAGGAAAAGAACAAATAATTGTAACTGAACTTCCTTTTGATGTTAATAAAGCTAATTTAGTTAATAAAATAGATGCTATTCGGATTGATAAAAAAATCGAAGGAATTGCAGAAGTTCGCGATGAATCCGATCGAACAGGGTTAAGAATTGCCATTGATTTAAAAAATGGTGTTAATAAAGAATTAATCTTAAATTATTTATTAAAAAATACTGAATTGAAAATATCTTTTAATTATAATATGGTTTCAATTGTTAATAGAAGACCCCTAACTTTAGGATTATTAGAAATATTAGATGCTTATATTGAGTTTCAAAAAGAAGTAATTACCAGAAGATCTAATTTTGATTTAGCTTACTTTAAAAAAAGATTTCATATTGTTGAGGGTCTTATTAAAGCCATTTCCATTTTAGATGAAGTTATTAAAGTTATTAGGCAAAGTAAAAATAAAATTGATGCTATTGCTAATCTAATTAAAGAATTTTCTTTTACAGGAGAACAAGCAGAAGCAATTGTAATGTTACAATTATATAAATTAACAAATACAGATATAACAACATTAGAAGAAGAATGTGAAAAATTAAAAATAGCAATTGCTGGTTTAAAAGAAATACTTTCTAATGAAGATAAATTAAAACAAATAATGAAATTAGAACTTAGAAATATTAAAAAAGAATTCGGTGTGCCAAGAAGAACTGAAATAAAAGATGAGATTACCGAAATAAAATTAGATTTAAAGAAAATGATTCCAATAGAAAATGTTGTAGTTGTTGTAACTAATGAAGGATATGTTAAAAAAGTTAGTTACAAAAGTTATAAGACTAATGAAGAAGAAACTTTAGTTAAACCCGGGGATTATGTTAGAAATTTATTTCAGGTTACAACTCAAGATACATTATTATTATTTACAAATTTAGGAAATTATTTATATTTGCCAGTTCATAAATTGTCTGATGCAAAGTGGAAAGAATTAGGAAAACATATTAGTAACACTATTTTAATTGCTCCTGAAGAAAAAATAATTGGCAGCTTAATTTTAAATGATAAAGAAAAAAAGGTTTGTTTATTTACTAAAAAAGGTTTTGTTAAAAAAGTAAGACTTGGGGACTTTGAAGTAACTAGGTATTCTAAACCAATTATGGCGATGAAATTAAAAGATAATGATGAGTTAATTAATATTGAAATAGAACAAGAAGAGTGTTTATTTGTAACTTATAATGGATATTATTTAAAATATAAATGTGATGAAATTCCACAAGTGGGACCAAAAGCCAGTGGGGTAAAGGGAATTAATTTAAAAGAAGATTTTGTTATTTTAGGAACAAGTATTTTAAATGATAAAGAATATTTAAATATTTTCACTAATTTTAAAACAGCAAAAAGAATAAAACTTAATGAATTAGTTAATATTTCTCGAGCTAAAAAAGGAAATATGTTATTTAAAAAAGTAAAGGCTAAAGACTATAAAATAATTGGTAGTTATTTAACTGATTCCAAAGATATTAATTTAATTAAGAATAATTTAGATATTATCGAAATAAAAAATAGTGATATTCCGATTATGGATTTAGGAAGTACTGGAAGTATAATAATAAAAAAAGAAATAGAAGAAGTAAGTATTAAAACTAATTTAATTAATTTTAAAGAAAAAATAAATATTATTGAAGAAAATGAAGAACCTTCATCAAATAAACAATTATCTTTTGATTCTTTTATCGATGAGTTTAAAATATAGAAACAATCGCCCATTTAAATCATATATTTAAATGGGTGATTATTTTGGCTAATAAAAATGAATTTAAACAATTTATTAAAGGAAAACCTGAATTAGTTGATTATATTAAATCAGGTGATATGACTTGGCAAAAATTTTATGAAATATATGATTTATATGGCGCTGATCGAGGTGTATGGGATAAATATATTCCAAAAGTTGCTGAAAAAGTTAATGGGATGGATAAAATTGGTGATTTAATTAAAAATGTTGATATGGATTCCATTCAAAATCATATTAATACAGCTCAAAAAGCTTTAGGATTTGTTCAGGAATTAACAACTAAAAAACCAAGTAATTTAACCAATATTAAAGGACCTAGTTCGCCCAGACCAATTAATAAATTTTTTGAGGATTAAAAATGCAACTGGATTTACAAATGAAATTTAGAGAAAATGAAAAATATTTTAATTATTTGAAAATTAATTCGTATTATTTTAAAGAATTAAATAGAGGAAAAATTGATTATAAAAATTTTGCCAATGATATGAAAGTAAAATATAAAGAAAGAGCTACTGATAAAATCAGTAATGTAATTGATAATATTGATTTAATAAGTTCTTTAGTTGAAACATTAAAATAGACTATATTTTTTCTTTTTTTAATGATATAATTTTTTCAAGGAGATGATTTTTTTGAAAACAAATTTAAAGTTAGTTTTAGCAACATTTTTATACATGTTAGTATATTATTATTTTTTATTACCACCAATTAATATTACAGCAATTGAGTTTTGGACATTTTTATTAAGTATTTTATTTTTTATCTTATTTATTAAGACTATTAATTTTGGAGTTTCGGTTATTAATAATAATTTTGTTTTTAGACAAGGGAGTAAATTCAATGTATATTTAGGAATTGGTATAGGGGTGATTATTCTTTTAATATTTATTGTTAATATCTTTAATTCACCAATGTTTAATTCTAAAAAATATGCCAATCGGATTGTTGTTAATAAAGACCATTCTTTTGTTAATGATATTAAAGAAGTGGATTTTAATAAAATACCTTTACTCGATAAAGCATCGAGTCAAAAACTAGGGGATCGTAAAATGGGCGAAATAACTGATTTGGTAAGTCAGTTTAATGTCAGTGATTTATATACTCAGATAAATTATAATAATAAAATAGTTCGCGTTACGCCATTAGAATATGCCGGATTAATTAAATTCTTTACTAATCAAAAAGAAGGCGTTAAAGGTTATATAACGGTTGATTCTGTTAATGGAGAATCATCATTAGTAAAACTAGATAAAGGAATGCAATATTTACCAAGTGCTTATTTCTTTAAAGATTTAAATCGTAAATTAAGATTAACTTATCCAACTCTTAATTTTGATACCGCATCTTTTGAAATTGATGAAAAAGGACATCCATATTGGATTGTACCAACTGTTAAGTATGTAGGCGTTAGTATGCGAAAAGAAATAAATGGGGTAGTTATTTTAGATGCCGTAACGGGAAAAACAAAAAAATATTCAATTAATAATATCCCTTCATGGATTGATCATGCTTTTTCAGCAGAATTAATAATTGAACAAATTAATAATTGGGGATCATATAACCAAGGTTTTCTTAATTCAATCTTTGGTCAAAAGAATGTTGTAAATACAACTGAAGGATATAATTATATTATTTTAAATGATGATGTATATTTATATACAGGGGTTACTTCTGTTGCCTCTGATGAATCAAATTTAGGTTTTGTCTTGGTTAATTTAAGAACTAAAGAAACAAATTATTATGAAGTAGCGGGCGCTGAGGAATATAGTGCAATGAGTTCAGCAGAAGGATTAGTTCAAGAAAAGAAATACATAGCATCATTTCCACTTTTAATTAATTTAAATAATCGGCCAACTTATTTATTAAGCTTAAAAGATAATGCTGGTTTAGTAAAAATGTATGCCTTTGTTGATGTTGTTGATTATCAAATTGTTTCAACATCTGATGCATCATTAGGAATTGATAATGCCGCTAAAGCATATTTAAGCAAAATAAATAGTAAAAGTGAAAATAAAGATGTTTTAAATGAAAAAAATATTACCATTAAATCTATTACATCAGCAACTATTGATGGTAATTCTATTTATTACATAATTGATAGTGAAAATAATCAATATCAAACAACAATTAAAAATAATACAAACTTAATTCCTTTCTTAAAATCAGGGGATAGTGTGAAAATTACTTATTATGTTGATGAAATAGGAATAATTAAAAAAATTGAAAAATAACAATTAAAATAAGACAATAATATTGACTATAAAAGAATATTGTTGTAATATGTATTATAGGATGGTGCAAAAATGAATGTATTGAATAAAAAGAGTGGGTTTACATTAGTCGAATTATTAGCCGTTATAATTGTCTTAGCCATTATTATGTTAATAGCAGTTAATTCAGCATTACCATTAATTGGTCAAGCAAGAACTGGAGCATTTGCAAGTTCTGCCAATATAATTATAGAATCAGTTCAAACTGCCGTTTTAGCTGATGAAATAAATGGAAAAAAATTTGATTGTTATTCTATAAAATATTTAGTAGATAATAATTATTTAACTAAAATTAAAGCAAATACTACCGATGGTTATAGTGGTATTGTAACTATTACGCGAACGTTAGTAAGTGGTAATACCTTAAAATATGAATACAGTATCGAACTACAAGATCATAAAAATGGTTTTAAACTTAAAAAAGCCAATGTAGTTGATGCAATCGTTGGTGATGATATAGCTAAAACCGATGTCACAGTTAGTCCAACTTGTGTAGGTGGAAATCCAGCAACTTAAAATCTAGAACTCTTCAAATTTGGAGAGTTTTTAAATTAATAAAAATTTTAAAACCATTTATAAATTAGATTGTAAAAAGCGCTAATTGCTTTTTACATTATTTGTCAACTTTAATAAAAATTGCTTGCAAAAACCAATTTAATGTAGTATTATTTTATCATAGGAAAGAAATTCGAATGGAAAATAAGAAAATATATAGCATCATTGCTATAACCGCAGTATTCTTAACGGCAATCGGAGTAACTTTTGCGTATTTTGCCGCAAGTGTGGGAG
>CAYOJY010000058.1:0-5231 GCA_964404455.1 uncultured Muribaculaceae bacterium
ACCTTTTTTGGGAATATTACTTCCTAATATATTTTTTGAATTAATCAAAATTTATATTAAGAAAAATGTGTACTAAGTAATACCCGTGTACATTGTTTATTATTATTCTTTTTTTTATTTTAATTCTAATTTTTTTGTATGTTCTTCTTCCTCTTTATGGAAATTCAAAGCCATTCCAATCGTAAAAATTAAGGATAAGAAATAAAACCATAACATTAATATTACTAAATTAGCTAAACTACCATAAAAAACATCGTAATTAGCATAATTATTAAGGTATATAGAATAAGCCCATGTCACTATTACCCAGCATGTTGTGGTAAATATAGCGCCATAATTAACTTGTCGACTTTTGATTTTTTTATCAGGAGCCATAGTATAAATTAATTTAATAAATAAAAATATAATAAACCAAGTAAAGGGGCCTTGTAATATTTTAATAATAAGCGTAATTTTATTAGTTGTTTCTTGATTCATATTAACATATTGAAATAATTCGATAATTCGGTCTCCAAACATTGGAATGATTAACATAAAAAGAAATAAAAATAATAAAATAAAAATCATAACAAAAGCTTTCAAACGTCTTTCAATAAAATTATTATTGGTAATTCCATATATGGCATTGGAAGTTACAATAATTGAAGAAGCTCCATTTGAAGAAATATAATATGCAAAAAATATAACAATAATAACATTAAAACCATTAGTATTTAAAACTGAATTAGTTGATAAGAGCATGGTGGCAATATCTTCGGAGAATGCTGTTGATAAAAAGTTATAAATAACATCGGTTGATAAATTTAAAAGTGCTGCCCCGTACGTTATTAATGTAATGGTGGGAACGACCGCCAAAACAAAAAAATACGCTAATTGACCTGGCAAAATAGCCATTTCCGGTTTGGAAATGACTTGCCAGACATTTTTAAAAAATTTGTTAATTTCGGCTTTCATTGTTAATTTCTACCTTTTGTTTTCGCATATCTATTAATGCTTCATTTAAAGAATCCTCAATTGTTTTTAAATTATCATTAATCATGCTATAACCAAATTCCGCACCTTTTTCATATGGTAATTTTATAACTTCTTTATTTAATTTATGAATATAATTTGTTACTTGTTTTTGACTATAGCCAATTAAATAAATAGTAAATTCATTTCCATCAGTTCTCATAATCTCACTATTATCTGGTTGCGTTTTAATCAAAGCATTAGCAAAAGCTTTTATTTGCCTGTCACCTTCGTTATAACCAAATTGATCATTTAATTTTTGAATGCCATTTAAATCAACAACTATAATAGCTTGAGGATAAATTGTATTATTATTCCAATTTTCTAAACATTCATTTAAATAATTTCTATTTTTTAAAGATGTTAATTGATCAATAAACTTCATTTTATCTTCTTTTTTTATTTTTCGGGCAATTTGAATTTTACGAGTTTTTTTAATAAGGACAAATGTAATAATTACAGCTAATATCACAAAATATATTATATATTTAGCAATTGTCCCCATTACATTCCCTGTTTTCATTGTTACATGATGATTATTAATTCCTTTATATATTATTTCATCATCATCTAAAACCGAAATATATTTATTCAATAATTTATATAAAGCTGAATTATTATCTACTTTAAAATTTAATTTAGTATTAGCAACATCAGTTAATCTAGTAGTATAATTTTTTAATTGATTAGTATTGTAATAATTAAAATTATTTGTATCAATGATAATTATTACGTCTTTTTTATTTAACTTAAATAATTCTTTTTCATTACTATATGTTTTTACTTTAATATTTTTGATCTTACTTACATAATCATATAACCTTGAATTTTCTTCAACATAAACTGTTTTGTTTTCTAATGAATTGATAGATTTAATTACTATTGGATTATTCTGATGAGCAATAATATCAAACTTTAAATTAAATCCACTGTTTGTTTCATAAAAACTATTATTTAAATTATATTTATTAAAGTAAAGATCTACTTTATTTTTATCAATGGCTTTAACAAAATCTTTGTAATTTTTATATTTGACAAAATTAAATTCAACTTCTGAAAAATCACTAAATTCTTTTAAAACAACCGCATTAATTCCCCCATAAGTACCGCCTTTAATAACATCATACGGTGATGAATTTACAAAAGCGTAATTATATACCCCACTTCTAATCGCATCAACTTCAGTTTCAGTAATATTTAAACTATTAACAAATAAGTTAAATTTATTTTTTTTATAAGATTGATTAAAATGCTGATACCATACTTTATTATAATATTTTTGTATTATATTAGATAATAGTTCATTATCTGTTTTTAAAGTATAAAAATAATTAACATCACTTAAATGATATAAAATTTCATAATTATTGCTTAAAATAATATTTAAGTATAAATTAAGTGGAACAATTGCATAATTTATTGTATCTCCCAAGGCCGTTATTAAATCATTATTATTATTATATTGCGTAAAAGTCACTAAGGTTCCCGTAATATTTTTACTAATATAGCTTAAATCATTAGTAATTACACCAATAGTTTTACCATTAAAATCTTCATAATTATTAATTACTTCATTTTTCAAACCAATTAATACATAATGATCTTTGTAAAATACAACATCATCTTTGGTAACTTCTTTTTTTACTTCAAAAGATAAACCGGTTTTATTAATTTCATAATCATAAGTAATTGGATTAATCTTTAATTTATAATTATCCGCAAAATCTTTTAAAAAATCATAAAAAACACCATCTCCGTTTATCCCGAAAACATTGGCATTATTTACAATATTAATATTCAAAACTGAATTAACATTATTATCAATCCATTTTCTTTCTACTATTGTTAAATTATTTTTATCTTTAATTAAAAATATTCCAACAATAATACTAATAACAGTAATAACACTGATTATGGCTATCCATATTAACTTATTTTTTTTCTTCATGTCTTATTCGCTTTCTTCTTCAAAAACAGTATTATTATTCCAAGCTATGTTGGTGGTTTCATTTTTTTTACTTCCCATAATTGTAAAACCTTCACTATTTTCGCTTTCTGGAGATGTTAGAGTAAAATTCAAATCATAATAACCAAGTATATTTTCCGTTAAATTTGTAAGAGATGCAACGGCAATACTTTTAGCTTCAATTAAAGTAATATCTGCTTGAAATTTTATTTTAATATAGACTACTTTGCCACTAGTTCGCACAGTAGCTTCATTAACTAATTCATTTTCTTCTAAAGTACTAATATATTTGTTTTTAATAGTGCTTGTTATTTTGTTTTTTTCAATGCCTTCTAAACGATTACCGTAACTTGATTGGCTACCACCAAAAAAATAAGTTGCTACAACAAAACAAATCAATACAAAACAAATAATTAAAACACTTAATAAAACTATTAAAATTTTATTATTTTTTCATATTTTTTTTATTTTTTTCAATATCTTTCACCTAATTAATTATACTATATATTTTTTTTTCTTTCAATTAAAATAAATTTGATGGTAATAAAATCCACTTTTAAATAAAAAAATTAATTCATTTAAACATTGGATTAATTTTTTGTTTTATTAGTTGCCGGTAAAATCAATTTAAACTTCACCGTTTTTTCCAAAAAGTTCAAATAATTTAATTTTAGTAGCATTTTCTTTAATTTCAATTAAATAAATATCATCACTTTTAGTTTTATCTTTTTTCATTACTTTACTACCTTTTAATAAATTTTCATTTTCATCTACAAGATTTAGCAAATAAAATTCCTGGTCATCATGATTTAATATGTCAACCACCACATAATCTTGATCATCTTCTAGAGTTATTATATCTAATTTTTCTATTATCATTTACTCTTCACCTTTTCCATGAAATAAACATCTTCTATGCTTTTAAAGCCTTCATGTAATTTATCGTTCGCTAAGCTGGATTTAGTAACTAAAACACTAACCAATGAAGCACCTTTGTTTTTTAATGTATTTATTTTAAATTGAGCATCCCTATCGTTATACCAAACAGTAAAATATTGAGGGTTTCCCTTATCCATAATCATATAAGTAAAAGCTTCGGCTACTCGATTATCATCATCTTTGTAATAAGCCTCTTTAGGATTGTTTTTTTCAGCGGCATCTGCGGCTGTTTCATAAATAGGCGTATTAGAATTAATTTGCACAAGACTTCCTAAATCCAGTTCAGAAATTTGGGCAGGACTAATATTTCCTAAATCATTTTTAACTAATTGTTCAATAATCGGAGTTTTAAAATCTTCTTCTGTTTTTTTATTTGTAACTTGATGATTAATATTAAGAGATGTTAATAAAATCGCGGCCAATCCCAAAGCAATAATTTTTCGCTTTAAAGTTTCTGAATTGACAGATTTTCTTATTTTTTTTACTTTAACTCCCTCATTCACAGTTTGCTTAAACTTTTCAGAATTTTGATTAATTCCAACTTGAGAGGTATTTTCAATAGTTTTAGAATCTTCAACTAACTTAGTAGGGCTATTATCAAGATTTAATACAACATTATTTTCTTCTTGAAATTTTTCAATTTTGGTCATTAATTCCGTATATTTTCTAGCCAACTCTTCTTGACGTGAAGCAATATCATTTTCTTTTTTATTAATTATATTTTTTAATAATTTATCTTTTTTTGTTTTGCCAAATTTAACAATAGCTAACTTGCTTACCGCAAATATCCCTAAACCTTTTTTATTAATTTTCACTTGTTTTTTATTTAATTTTAATAACTCTTGATTCATGGCATCTAAATAAAGCTTTTTATTTCCTATTCTGTACTCATCATCTTGTTGCATGTTTCCGATAATATTTTTAAAATTTTCCCTTTGTTCTTTAATTTCCGCTAATTTTAAAGCTTTATCAGTTTCAACATATTCATTTAAATTATCTTTATTATTATTAATAAATCCTTCAAAACTTTTTTTGTTTTCTTCCACCACAAACGAAATTTGAGCTTTTTGAAGAATAAAATGTTTCTTTATTTTATTATAAACAGTTTGTGATACACTAAAAGCTTTTTTGCCTGTTATTTTAATTTTAGCAAATAATGATAAATGTTTTTTTATTTCTTTTATATCATTTTTTTTCATGTTAACTCCTTTTTATTATATTATCATTTTATTTTTAATTCGTCAATTTTTTATCTTCTTGGGATGTAGTAAACTAGATGTTGGAAAGTTATAAAAATATAAAAAGAGAAAAGTTC
>CAYOJY010000059.1:0-5189 GCA_964404455.1 uncultured Muribaculaceae bacterium
TCTAAATAGAAAAATCAAGTTAAAAAATATCTAACTTGATTATACGAGGAGGAAATATGTTTAATAGATTGAATAATATAATTGAAAAATATAATGAATTAAAAGAAGAATTAACTAAACCGGAAATTTTAAATGATTTTAATAAAGTAAAGTCTTTATCTAAAGATTTAAGTGACTTAGAAGAAACTGTCTGCTTATATGAAAATTATAAGAAGGTATTAAATGAATTAGATGAAGCTAAATTAATGATTAATGATCCGGAATTAAGTGAAATTGCTGCTGAAGAAATTTTAAATTTAGAAGAGAAACTAGCTCAAATAACGGAAGAATTAAAAATAATGTTGGTGCCTAAAGATGAAAATGATGGCAAAAACGTAATTATAGAAATCCGGGGAGCCGCGGGTGGAGATGAGGCTAATATATTTGCTGGAGATTTATTAAGAATGTATACTTATTATGCGGAAAAAAATAATTGGAAAATTGACATATATAATCAAATTGAAGGAAGCAGCGGGGGATTTACTCAAGTTGAATGTTTAATTAAAGGGGAAAACGTTTACTCAAAATTAAAGTATGAAAATGGCTCCCACCGGGTGCAAAGAGTTCCTGAAACAGAAACGCAAGGAAGAATACATACTTCAACCGCTACGGTATTAGTTATGCCAGAAGTTGAAGATGTCAATATTAAAATTAAAGAAATTGATTTAAAAATTGATGTCTATCATTCATCCGGCGCTGGTGGTCAATCAGTAAATACGACTAACTCTGCTGTAAGAATTACCCATTTACCAACGGGAATAATAGTTACTTGTCAAACGGAAAGAAGCCAGTTAAAAAATAAAGAACACGCAATGAAAATGTTAAAAATAAAAATATATGATGATATGATGCAAAAACAAGCTCAAGAAATTGGTTCAACTCGGAAATCTAAAATTGGAACAGGAGACCGCTCCGAAAAAATCAGAACATATAATTATCCTCAAAATAGAGTAACTGATCACCGAATTAATTTTTCAATTATGGAATTAGATCGGGTGATGAATGGCAATATTGATCCTATAATCGAAGCTTTAATTAATGAAGATATGAATTTAAAATTAGCTGGTGCGGAATTAGAAGGATTATGAAAGAAGATAATTTAATTTTAAAATATATAGATAAAGAAAAACAAAAAAAAGCTTATCAAAAATTAAAAAAAGGAATACCTGTTCAATATATAATTGGAAATGTTGATTTTTACGGATATAAATTTTTTGTAAATAAAAATGTTTTAATTCCACGTTTTGAAACGGAATATTTAATTGAAAAAATAATCAAGTTAATTAAAAAAAACTTTTCTTACCCTGTGAAAATTGCTGACTTAGGAACAGGAAGTGGTGTAATAGCCATTACTTTAAAAAAAGAAATAGATGCTTCAGTTGCTGCTTTTGATATTTCAAATAAGGCTTTAAAAGTAGCTAAAAAAAATGCTAAGTTAAATCAAGTATCCATTAATTTACAAAGAAGGGATATTAGAAAGCAAATTGCCGGAAAATATGATGTGATAGTATCTAATCCACCTTATATTGGTAAAAAAGACACCATTGAACCAAAAGTATTAAAACATGAACCAAAATTAGCCTTATTCGCTAAGAATAACGGCCTGGAATATTATGAAAAAATATTAAGTTATGCTGGTAATATTTTAAATGAAAAAAATATTATTGCTTTTGAAATTGGAATGAACCAAGGGGATGATATTTTAAAAATTACTAAAAAATATTTTAATAAGGCTAAAGTTTTTATTGAAAAGGATTTAACGGGTAAAAATCGGTATATTTTTATAATCAATGAATAAAAATTATAATTTAATTACATAATTGTTTTAGAAAGAGAGCAAATATGAAAAAAATTATAATTTTATTATTTTTAATAACTTGCTTTTTGTTATTAAATACAAACGAAGATAAACAAGTAATAATTCCTAAAGAATCCATTCGTTTACGAATAATTGGCAATAGCAATCAAGACAATGATCAAGCTTTAAAAATGAATATAAAAAAAGAAATAGAACCATTTTTATTAAATATTCAGAATAATTCAAGTAACATAATAGAAAGTCGTAAAATAATTTTAGAAAACATTCCTTTAATTGAAGCAATATTAAAAGAAAAAGGATTAGAACATCAGATTAATTATGGTCAAAATTATTTTCCTGAAAAGTTATATAAAGGTATAACTTATGAAAAGGGAAATTATGAGTCGCTCATAATCAAATTAGGTCAAGGCTTAGGGGATAATTGGTGGTGTGTTTTATTTCCACCACTTTGCTTAATCGAAGCAGATAAAACCGAATTAAATCAAATAGAATACAGTTTTTATATAAAAAACATAATTGATAAATTTTATTAATATAATAAAATATGAATCAAATATTAAATATGATGTTATTGGGATTTTCGTTGTCAATGGATGCTTTTTCATTGGCTATTTTTCTTGGCACATTTTTAAATAAAAAAAAGGCAGTTTTACTATTAATATTAGTTGGCTTATTTCATTTAATCTTCCCCTTATTAGGAGCTTTGATTGGTTATAAAATAATAAATGTATTCAACATTAACGGCAATTATATATTTGGAATTATTTTAATTTTAATTAGTATTCAAATAATAATAGATTTATGGAAAAGCGATAGAAAAATACCGGAGATATGTTGGTATGAATTAGTTTTAATAGCTTTTTGCGTTAGTATCGACAGTTTTAGTATAGGTATTGGTTTAAGTTTTTATCAATATAATATATTTTTAGCATCATTTATATTTTTAATTTCTAGTATTACATTTACTTATATTGGTTTATTGATTGGAAAATATTTTAATAAAATATTGGGATTTTATTCTAAAATTCTTGGCGCAATATTGCTTTTTGCTTTAGGAGTTTATCACCTTTTTTACTAAAAAAACGTTAATAAAAAAGGCCTTTTATTTGACATTTAAAGAAAATAAATTTAT
The DNA here is from genome assembly GCA_964404455.1 of uncultured Muribaculaceae bacterium. Classification (GTDB taxonomy): domain Bacteria; phylum Bacillota_I; class Bacilli_A; order RF39; family UBA660; genus CAKOSP01. The sequence goes on from CAYOJY010000059.1 coordinate 2,991, forward strand.
AGTAAGTTTATGCCATATAAATTTAAAAAGGAGTGAATTAATGAAAAGAATAATAATTGAAGGACAAAAAGATTTAACGGGAACGATTAATATCGGCGGAGCTAAGAATAGTGCCGTTGCTTTAATACCGGCAGCTTTATTATCTGATGGTATTGTTAAAATAACTAATGTTCCAAATATTTCCGATAAAGATGCTTTAATCTTAATAATGGAATTACTTGGAGCTAAAATAACCAATGAGAAGGATACTTTAATAATTGATTCTTCTAAGAGTAAAAATGCTTTAATATCTAGTGAATTAAGCCAAAAATTAAGAGCCTCATATTATTTTATGGGAGTTTTATTATCAAAATATAAATATGCGGAAATATATTTACCAGGAGGTTGTAAAATAGGGGAAAGACCGATTGATTTTCACATTAAAGGTTTTGAACAATTAGGGGCAAAAGTAAAAAGATATAAATCAAAATACATTTTGCAGGCAGATGAATTAATAGGCGCCCCTATTAATTTGGAATTTGCCTCGGTTGGGGCGACAATAAACCTGATGTTTGCGGCCGTGAAAGCCAAAGGCACAACAACTATAACCAATGCCGCTAGAGAAGCAGAAATAATAAATGTAGCAGATTTATTAAACAACATGGGGGCGAAAATAAAAGGACAGGGAACAGGTGTTCTGATAATTGAAGGTGTTGAAAAATTAAATAATGCGGAAATTGCTGTTATACCTGATCGAATTGAGGGCGGTACTTATGCAATAATTGGGGCTTTATTGGGAAAAGATTTTGTTGTTAATGGAATTGTTAAAGAACATGAGGAAGCTTTATTAACCAAATTAAATGATATGGGCATAGAATATGTTTTAAAAGAAAAAACCCTCAAAATAAACAAAGCTAATAATATTAAACCAATAAATGTTAAAACTTTGGTTTTTCCAGGATTTCCAACTGATTTAGGTCAACCCATGCAAGTGTTATTAACTCAGGCGATGGGAACATCATTTTTTGAAGAAACCATTTATGAAAATAGAATGGGTCATGTTAAATATTTAAACAAAATGGGGGCAAAAATTGAAACAAGCGGAAAAACAGCAACTATTCAAGGTCCAACAAAATTATGCGGCCAAAAAATTACTGCAGTTGATTTAAGAGGCGGCGCAGCTTTAGTTTTAGCGGCGCTTATAGCTGAGGGAACAACCGTTATTAATGATGCCGACCATATTTTAAGAGGATATGAAAATATAATTAGTAAATTATCTAAAGTGGGAGCTAATATAAAAATCGAAGAAGTATAATATAATTACTTAGGGGTTGATTTGGATGGCTAAAAAACTTTTTGTAATAGTATTAATTGGTTTTATTATTACTTTTTTATTATATTGTATTTTATATAATACTAAAAAAGATTTTTTAGCAATAGGTGATAGTTTAGCTTATGGTTTAACTCCTTATGAATTAAAGGGATATAGTTTTAATGATTATATAAAAGAAAGTTATAAAAGCAATATAAAAAGTTACAATGATTCATATGCAATACCTAATATGTCCAGCAGAGAATTATTAGATTTAATAATTACTAATAATAAATTACCAGAGAACAAATTTACAATAAAGCAATTAATTGAACAAGCGGAAATTTTAACAATAGCAATTGGAATTGATGAAATAAATAATAAACAAAATATTTCTTTATATTTATATAACATGGATAAAATTTTAGAACAAATTACTTACATTAATAAAAATAAAATAACTTTAATCGGCTTATATTCTCCCAATAATAAAATAAAAGATATAAATAATAGTTTAAATAATATCGCAATTAAATATAAAACAAACTTTTTAAATATAGCTGAATTAGAAAATGATTTATATAAATATAAAGAAAATTCTTATTATTTAAATTTAAAAGGTCACGAAAAGATAAGCGAACTTTATTTTAAAAATTAAAAAAGTAAAGCAATATTAAATCACGAAAAAAGTGGTTACTTTAAAAAAATTTGACATTTAATAGAAAAAGTGTATAATAAATCCTAAAAAAAGAGGGGTTAATTATTTTTGAGTCGATTTAATCCCAATTTAGGGTTTTTTTTAATAAAATAAGCAGGGGTGTGTATTAATAAAATGATAATTAAATTAAATGTTATAACTAAAAATTATAAAAATGCTTTAAATAATCAGGATTGTATTACAAAAAAAT
>CAYOJY010000060.1:0-5173 GCA_964404455.1 uncultured Muribaculaceae bacterium
AGCTGGCGCTGGCGCCAACTTGTCCAACAGTAATTACTATTTGTATACAAATAGTAATTACTGGTTAGGCTCGCCGTCTAGTTTCAGTAGTGCTAGTGCAAATGAGTTCTTTGTGTATTCGTCTGTTACTCTGTACTATTCTTTTGTGGATCATTCTTTTGGCGTGCGTGCGGTAGTTTCTCTGGCATCTAATATCTATTCAGCAAGCGGAAATGGAACGTGGAATGAGCCATATGTGATAAATTAAGGCCGAAGAAAATTAATGTTAATTTAAATAAAGAATAAGACGTAAAAAAAATCTTAGCTGTTGCTGAGATTTTTTTACAATAGAGAAAAATATCTGATAATTTTTTGGTAGTTTTAATTTGGATATTATACTAACGAGTTATTATATTCGAAAATTTGCTAACTGTTTTTTCGAGACTTCTTTTTTTTGGTTATAAAATATAAAACAGGACAAGTAAATATTAAAAATGCAAATAAAACATAAAGACCATTACGGAATAAAAACATTACAAAATTATAATGACGAGCGAAGAGGACATTGATAATAAATACAATTAATAACAGAATAGCTGGGACTATAAATTTTTTAGAAGGTTTATTAATTAAATTATTAATTTTAGTAATATTTAAACTAATAAATATAAAAATATGAAAATACCAAAGCAAAGAAACAATATTTTCAACATGTTCAATAAAATCAAAAATTCTAATCCTTCTTAATATCATATATTCTGGGTAACTATAAGTTATAATAAAATAATTATCTAAAACAGTATTTATTAATAGACTAATAATAAGAAGAGATATAAAAGGAAATAAATAACCTTTTAATCTTGTTTTTAAATTAACTTTTTCGTCTATTAATAAAAATGTAGGAAGAGTAGACAAAATAGTGAAAATCATTGCTCCAAAAAAAATTGAAGATGTTTTTGCAGTTAAAATAGGTAATAAATTATTGGGAACAATATAATTAGTTAAACAGAAAAAATTAAATAAATACAGGATTAAAGCAAAAGGTAAAATAATTGTAGCTGTGCGAGCAATTACAATTTCTTTTTTAGTTGAAGCATAATAACATAAAATAAATAGAGAAAGAGGTATTATCCATATTGGAGTTTGAAAAAAATAATACACGCGAATAAAATTAACAAAAGTAACACTTATTAATAAGATGGAAAAAATATAAAAAATGAAAAGAAAAAACTTTATTATTTTGCCAATTATTTTATGCGTATCTAAATAAGCTCCTAAATTATGATTAATGTTTTTACTGATTTTATCATAACCCCAAATTACTACATTACCTAATAAAAATCCTAATATTACACTAATCCATCCATCTTTACCTGTATAGGTCCCAATATATGAAAAACCTATTCCTAAAAAAAAGGTTTGAGAAATAAAGTAATTCATTGAAATATATTCTTTATTATTGATCGACATTGTAAATCATTCCTTTTTTAGTAATAGAAATTGTTACATTAACATCAACATTAGCAACAGTCCATAAATCTTTATTATGTTTTCGCGTTTTAATATGGTAATTTTTAGCAAAACCAAGAACATCTGATTTGGTTCTTTGTAATAAATATATATAATCGGTAACTTTTTCTTTAATAGTTTTTTCAAGTTTATTAATTAATTCAGGATAAGTTTTTTCTTCATGTATATCAATTGTATCAGGAACCGTTTTTAATTCTGATTCTCCTTCAATGTTTATTTTAATATTATTCGCAGTTACATCATAATTCACTTTAATAAAATTAGTTAGTGTTTCTAAATTTTTTCCTTTAATTTCATTTAATAAATATAATTTGGAACTTTTATCCGTAAGTGTTTTATAAATATTAGCTTCCTCGCGATTGGTAATATATTTAATATTATAACCATCAAATAAGGCACTACCTTTTATAGAAAATTTTTCATCATCAATAACCATAACGGAAGCGGTAATATCTTTTTTATCAGATGACGCTAAACTTCCAATTTTAATAAAAGGAAAGTCAACAGCAAAACTATAATCATAAATGTTATTTACAATATAATCATATATGTAAAATGAGGCAACTGGTTCTTCCTTAGTTTTATTGTTTAGGATTTCTTCTGGAGTATGGTCATCAGTTAATACTAAGTTAAATTCTCCATTTAATTGGGCATTTCTTAGTATAAAATCGGTAACTTCTTTTAACTTATCCCCAACGACATTTGTAGATAGAACCATTAAAAAAGCATGAGAAAAAGAGGGGGTTTTACTTACCTTTTTCCCAGCATTTAAATGAGAAATATAGTTGCTTTTTCCTTTTCCCGTTGCAGTATAAGACTCTAATTTAATAGTGTCTCCTTCTTTTTTATTTTCAATAACTTCATAAGTAACCACAAATTCGTCATCTACATAATCATATCCAATGGCGGTAATATAGGCTAATGAATCAATTTCTTTATAATCCATGCAGCCAGATAACAAAAAAATTAAACTTATTAATAAAATAATTTTTTTCATGCTAACCTCTTTTTCTTATATTATTTTTAACCAAAATTTTACTTCTTTCAATTTCAGTTTTGTCATCTTTTTTAATAAAAAGGCTATTAAATTGCGCTTTATCAAAAGGTGCTAGGGGAACGGTATAAGGTTTACCCATTGAATATGTACTAGTTAACTTTATAATTAAAAAAACAAATGAAATCATAATTCCAATAACGCCTAATAAAGAGGCGAGAAAGAGGGCAAAAAAACGATGATATCGCGTGGCACTAATCATGTTAATATCCGTAAAAGCTAAACTTGTTATAAAAGTTAAAGCGACTATTATAATCATAATTGGCGAAACTATGCCAGCAGATACGGCAGCTTCGCCTAAAATCAAAGTTCCTAAAATAGAAATAGAAGAACCAAAAGAAGAAGGGAATCTTAAATCACTTTCTCTTAATATCTCGCAAATAAAGAGCATCATAAAAGCTTCTAGAGCTGATGGAAAAGGGACGTTATTTCGTTGACTAATTATATTAAGTAATAATTTAGTGGGAATAGTTTCTTGATTATAATTAACCATAGCAATATAAACCCCAGGAGCAAATATTGTAATTAAAAAAGCTAAAATTCGCAACATTTTTCCAAAATTAGCATTCATACCTTTGATATATACATCTGAAAAAGGATGGAAATAATCCAGGAAAAAACTTGGCGTAGTTAAGGCAAAAGTTGAATTATCAACAACTAAAACAATTTTACCTTCTAATAAGGAATGCGATGCTAAATCTGGTCTTTCAACAGGTTTAATTGTTGGAAATAAACTTCTTGACTCACCACTTAATAAATGAGCAAGTTGAGATGAATCAAGAATACCATCTACATCAATATTTTTTAACTTTTTAATTACTTTATGAACCAACTTTTTATCTACAATATCATCAATATATAATACTCCTACTGTAGTTTTAGTTTTTCTCCCTAAAAATAAATTTTCAGTTTTTAATTGGTTAGTTTTTAATCTTTTTTTAATTAATCCAATATTTACTTGATAATTTTCAGTAAAAGCATCCTTTGGACCATTAATAGCAATTTGGACTTCAGGGGTAGAAATATTTCGATAAATATCTGTTCTTGTTTCTACCGCATATATATTTAATCCATCTATAATTAAAGTAAAACCGTTAGTTAAATAAAAATTAATATCTGTTTCTTTAATTTTTAAAGTATTGGGACCCGCAAAATAATTATCAATTGAACTACATAATTTAATTTCATTATTTATATCTACTAAATTTTTTAATACATATTCATTAACTTTATTTGAACTACATACAGTTTCTAAAAAAACGACATCAATTTTTCGGAAAAAAGATAATTTAAAAGATCTGATTGTTAAATCAGGAGTTTTAGAAAAATCTTTTTTAATTTTATCAATTATTTTCATAAAATTCACCAATTATATTATTTACCAATAATTGGTTATTATGTAAATTTTTCTTTTCTTTACTGAAAATACTAAAAAATTAAGGTATAATATAAAAGAAAGTTGGTAAAAAAATGAATTTAGAATTAGTAAAACAAGTAAGTTTAGAACTTAATATAAATGAAAAATCAGTTCAGGCAACACTTAAATTATTAGAAGAAGGTAATACCGTTCCGTTTATTGCTCGTTATCGAAAAGAAGCTACAAATGGTTTGAATGAAACAGAAATTAGGGAGATTAGCTTAAGATATGAATATGTTGTTAATTTAGAAAAGAAAAAAGATGACATCAAAAGATTAATTGATGAAAAAGGATTATTAACTGAAGAGTTAACTAATAATATAACAAAAGCAACTAAACTAGTTGAACTTGAAGATATTTATAGACCTTTTAAAGAAAAGAAGAAAACAAAAGCAACCGATGCAATTAATAACGGTCTTGAACCTTTAGCTAAAATTATGATGAGTTTTCCTACAGAGGGAAATTTAGCAGAATTAGCAATTAAATATTTAAATGATCAGGTAAAAACAACCGAAGATGCGATTGCCGGAGCTAAATATATTATTGCTGAATGGATTAGTGATAATGCTTTTTATCGAAAATATATTCGGGAAAACATTTTTAAATTTGGCAATATAATTACTAAATTAAAAAAGGATGCAGTTGATGAGTTTAAAACATATGAAATGTATTATGATTTTACCGAAAAAATAAATCAAGCTAAACCTCATCGGATTTTAGCCATAAATCGGGCAGAAAGAGAAAAAATAATTGGGGTATCACTGAATTTTGATAAAACTAAAATTATAGATTATTTAGTAAATAAAATTATAAAAAATCCAGATTCAATTGTTTTAGAAGAAATAACTTCAGCTATAGAGGATTCTTTTAAACGTTTAATTTATCCTTCAATTGAAAGAGAAATAAGAAATGAATTAACTACTTTGGCGGAAGTTCAAGCTATAAAAAATTTTAGTGAAAACTTAAAAAATTTATTAATGCAACCACCTATTAAAGAAAAAGTGGTGTTAGGTTTTGATCCGGCTTATCGAACTGGTTGTAAACTGGCGGTTTTAGACAAATTCGGCAAGGTTTTAGACATAGCTGTAATTTATCCTCATGAACCTAAAAAAGAGCTGGAAAAAAGCGCAAAAATATTAAATAATCTAATTGAAAAATATCAAGTAGATATTATTGCTATTGGAAATGGAACG
>CAYOJY010000061.1:0-5001 GCA_964404455.1 uncultured Muribaculaceae bacterium
AGCGGTATCTCTGGCACACTCACTTTACTTGAAGAAAACAACAATCGACTTGCCATTAACCATTCCATTGGTAATTCATATCCACGTTTTTTAGCACCTTTTTCAATCTTACTATATTGAAATTTCTTTGATTCATTTGATAATTGGTTCGGAATAGAATTATATAATTTTTCAATTCTTATAGCTTCACTTTTGTTATTTACATATTTATTCATATCTTTAAAATAAGCTGTTAATATGTTTGCTACAATATTAGTATCATATTTGGTAACATCTTTATTAACTTTAATAATATTTACAACTGAATCAGGCATTCCACCTACACATAAATATAATCTATAATAATCTAAAGCCATAGTATGAAATGGTTCTGGTAATTGGGTATTACTATCAAAAGAATATTTGATATCATTAATTAAAATATCTTCATTGAAAGCTAATAAAAATTCTTCGAAATTCATTGGGTACATATCAATCATACGAACCCTTCCAACCGGAAAAGATGATTTAAAACGTTTGAGTTTTACCCCAAGCAAGCTACCTGCACAAATTATATTAACATTGGAATGATTTTCATTTAAGAACTTTAAATTCGATATTAATTCTTCAGATTCTTGTATTTCATCAAAAAAAATTATACTTTCGCTTGCTTCAATATCAATATTTAATCTTGCTTTCAATCTGATGTATTTATCTTCAGCATTAATTCCTAATTTAAAAATATCAACAATATCACGTCGTTCCAAAAGATTAATTACTTCATAATGCTTATATTCTTTTTCACAAAATTTTGTTATTGTATATGTTTTCCCTACTTGTCTAGCACCAATTATCATTAAAGGTAAATGGTCTTTTTCATTTCTCCAATCAAGCAAATTTTGATATATTTTTCTTTTCATAGTATTAATCACCACAATAATAATAACATTTTTAAATTAATTTTTCAACAATTTTACACCTTTTTATAAGATATGCATCAATGTTTTTGCACCTTTTTATGACGTATACTTCGGTATTTTCGCACCTTTTTATAACGTATAGCTCGGGTTTTTACTTTATTTAAAGAAAACAAATTATATATTAAGTATGTAAAATAAAACGATTTTTCTGATAATTAGAAAAATCGTTTTCTTAACTGAAAAAATTAGTTTAGTTTGTTATTCAGTTCTAAGCGCTTCAACGGCATCTTTTTTAGAAGCCATTATAGCAGGAATATGACCACCCAGAACTGTTAAAATAGTACTTATAGCAATTAAAATTAAGGCATGGGTTATTTGAAGATTTGCGACATTTTTTAATTCAGTTATATTATAAATAAGAGCATTAATCGGCAAGGTTAAAATATATGCGATAATTACGCCAAGAGTTCCTGAGAAAACTCCTAAAATGCAAGTCTCAGCATCAAAAACGCGAGTAATATCTTTTTTCCTAGCACCCAAAGCTCTTAAAACCCCTATTTCTTTTATTCTTTCTAATACTGATACATAAGTAATTATACTTATCATAATTAGACTAACTACTAAAGATATTGCGGCAAAAGCTATTAAAACTAGCGTTATAGCATCCATTATTCCTTTACTCATTGAAGAAATAGCATCAGCTAAATCGGTATAAATAATTTTATCTTCTTTCGCTTTATCTTTATTATAATCATCTAAATATTGGGTAATAAAATCTTTAGCTTCAAAATTATTCGGATAAATCATCATCATTATTGGTTTAATATCCCCACCTAAATATGAGATAAATGATTCCTTTTCTTCTGAATTCATTTCTTTGGTAGTCATTATATTGTAACTAACTTCTTTTTGCGCTTTAACAATATTAGAATCTATACCATTTTCAATAATTAATTGGGTTAATTTATCACTATAAACTAGACCCGGAGCTAAAAGACCCATCTTACTTTCTTTATTTTCCCGAACTATTCCACTTATTTTTAAAGTTTGACTATTTTTAGAGTCATACATTTTAGAATAATCAGAACTTGGTAAATAAGTTCCAAACCCAAGTTTTTCATAATAATCATTATTATGTATTAGTTTAAATTCTGTTCCTACAATATCATTAAATTTAATACTATCCCCTTCAGTATTAAAACCTAAATCATTTAAAGTTTGAAAATTAATTCTATTTTGAGAATCAACTACTAATATTAATTCAAATTCATTTTTAGGATATTTACCAGCCAATAATTCATAATTTTTTTCTATATAATTTTTACCATCATTATTTAATTCCATCGGATATGATGATAATGCCATATTATTCATATCAGATGAATTCCCACCAAAAGAACTATTAGTCATATTTGATAAACCAGATGTTATACCCACAGGAATTATTTTATCATCTATTTTTCTAATCATATTTAAATTTGTTATGCGCATGTATCCTATACTGTTGGCTTGAGAAGAATCAATTTTATTAACATATTCTATAAAATCATCGGTAAAAACATTTTGATGAATCATTGTATTTTCTGATGGATCATATAAATAAACTTTATCTGAATCAATATATTCTTTTTTACCTAACATTTGATTTCTAGATTCTTGCATAGTTTCTTCATCTATTTCCATTTTGCTTTGCGAGATTAAAATAGGAAATTCACTTAATGCATCACTTTGAAATTCATCAATTTTGGTTTGAAAACCAGTTGATAAACTTAATATTACGGCAATCCCAATAATCCCAATACTAGAAGCAAAAGCCGTTAGAAAAGTTCTTCCTTTTTTAGTTTTTATATTATTAAATGATAATTTTAAAGCTGTTAAAAAACTCATACTGGTTCTTTTTAAATTAAAATCATTTTTAGTATCTTTTTTCTTATATTCATTGCTATCAGATACTATTTTTCCATCTTGAAATTTCACTATTCTATCAGCATATTGAGCAGCAATATCTGAATTATGAGTAACCATAATTACTAATCTATCTTTAGAAATTTCTTTTATTATATCCATAATTTGAACGCTAGTTTCACTATCTAATGCCCCAGTTGGTTCATCGCAAAGTAAAATTTCCGGTTCATTGGCTAGCGCTCTTGCAATAGCAACCCTCTGCATTTGACCGCCAGACAATTGATTTGGTTTTTTATGCAAATGATCTTTTAAACCAACTCTTTCCAATAATTCAACAGCTTTTTTTCTTCTCTCAGATTTAGCAACTCCCCCTAAGGTCATTCCTAATTCAACATTATTAACAATATTAAGATGGGGAATAAGATTATAATTTTGAAAAACAAAACCTATAGAATGATTCCGGTAAGCATCCCAATCAGCATCTATAAAGTTAACAGTATTTTTACCCTTTATAATTAGCTCTCCACTATCATATCGGTCTAATCCTCCGATAATATTTAGAAATGTTGTTTTACCACTACCAGAAACTCCTAAAATAGCTACAAACTCTTTATCTCTAAAAGAAATATCTACGCCATCCAAAGCTTTTGTTTGAATATCTCCAACAACATAAGCTTTTTTAACTTTTTTTAATTCTAACATTATTATTCACTTTTCCTTTCAATATCTTTTAATAATTCACTAAATTCTTTAATACCTTTAACCACAATTTCAATTCTATCACTAGAAATATCTTTAAAATATATTTTAAAATCATCAATCTTATTATCTAATCTTTTAATAACCTTTAAACCTTTTAAAGTAAGTTCAATATTTACTATCCGTTCATCTTCAATGTTACGAATACGATTAATTAAACCCATTTTTTCTAAATCTTTACACAAGGTTGAAACATTTCCCTGATTAACTCCAAAATCTTTAGAAAGACCTCCTACCGTATTAATATTTCCATTAAAAATATTAAATAAAATATATAATTGAATAGTTGTAAGGTTTTCCGATTTAGCAATAGGATCTATAATTTTTTGAATTCCTGATTTAATCAAAAGAATAGAATCAATTAATTGTAATTTAAATTCATTAAAATTCATTTCATTCCTCCATTTATTCTATGCACTTCAAAAAATAATATTTGTTTTAAATTATATTTAATTTAAATATATATTTTATAATATCATAATAAAAACTTTAAGTCAAAAAAATTATTTTTCACCATAAATATCTGCTAATAGCAAAATTAAATAAAAATTAAAAAAATCTATAAGCTAATACATTGGCTTATAGAGTTTTTGACTCCCCTTTTCTCTCCGGCATCAATTTATCACATACGGATTATTCCAGGTCCCATTCCCGCTTGACGAAGAGATATTAGATGACAAAGAAACTACCGTGCGTGCGCCATAATTAGCGTCCACACCATTGCGATGCAGATGACCTGAGGAAGTCACACGAAACTCAATAGCATCCAGAAAACTAGAATCGCAATTAGACGGCGAGCCCAACCAGTAGTGATTATTTGTATACAAATAATTACTACTGTTAGCTGTGGCGACTATTAAGCCAGCTATTGCCGCCTCATCGGCGGTAAGTAAGCCCACTTTTTGGCTTAATTTTCCATTCCCTTTGGTTGTGTCTGCTTTTGTAAATGCATCATCCTTATGCGGACATACTAAGCTTGGACCAGTTCCGATTGGTGCATATGAACTGGCATTTATTAATCTTCTTGCTGCTCCAAACCAAGTTCCTGTTGTTCCTACTCCATTTCCGGTATAGTTTGTTCCTTCTACTGTTCCTGAATATGTACTGCGATCATTACAAAATATCGTATCTGCTATTTTATTATCATAACTTGCTAAGTTGCTTGCATACCAGTTTTCTATGTATGTTTTGATTGGACTTGATGTTCCACTTCCTCTTTGCTGACCAACTGTATACATATACCCTACATATTCTGCTGTGTTATAGGATGAGTTAAATGCTACGGTAGTTCCATTTATTTGCGTTCCGGTTCCGGTCATCACCGCTTTTTGAGCTTCTGTAGGGGCTGTTGTTCCACTATAGATTAGTTTTACACTATTATCACCATTTACTCGCACTATTCGCCAATAAATACCCGCAAACTTTACCCAGTTATTAT
>CAYOJY010000062.1:0-4987 GCA_964404455.1 uncultured Muribaculaceae bacterium
TAAAACAAAGGGGTTGATGACTTTTTCACTCTTACAACTGTCAAAGTCGGGGATTTTTTTATTGTAACAAATTAGGCTTTTAATCTTTAAATATTATTAAAACAATGATAAGATAATATTGGTGATTAGTAATGAAGATTAAAAATGCATCTTTATTTAAAAATAAAACGCAAATGATTATTTATATTATATTATTTATTTTAATTTTATTAGCTTTTGTTTATTTAGGAGATAAAAACTTTAATACAACTAAAGATAATGTAAAATTTGCTAAAGAATTTAAAAAAATTGGGGAAGAAAATATTTTTTTATATGCTAGCGCTAAAGATGTATATACTAAGCTTGATAATAATGTTATTGTTTTATTTGGTTGTTCAAGTAATGTATGGACAGAACCTCTAGCTAAAATAGTAAATGAAGTAGCTATAAAAAAAAATATAAAAGAAATTTTATATTATGATTTTTATGATGATCGGCTAAATAACAATGGAAATTATGAATTAATTATTCAAAAATTACATGGTTACATTTATACCAATGATCGTGGAAAAAAAGAATTATATGCCCCAACATTATTAATAGTAAGTGAAGGTAAGATTATTTATTTTAATGATGATAATACTTTTGTGCGAGGCAATATCACTCCTAGTACCTATTGGACTGAAGCAAGAATTGATTTAATGAAATTAACTTTAGAAGAAGTTTTTAAGAATTATAAAGGAAGAATATAATGAATTACGAAAGAGGTAAATTTTCTTTTTATATATTTTTGTTTATTTTATTAGCTATTATTGTAGGTGGCTATATATTTATGCAATATACCATTAACAATCCTAAAATGAAAACGGATAATAAAAAAGAAAAAATAGAAAATAAAGATATGCGAATTCTTAAAAATAAAGAATATATTTATTTTGATAATATAAAATTAATAATAGAAAGCGAAGAGATATATTATAAAAATATAGTTATTAATTTAGAAGCAGGTAAAGATATTTCTGAAGTTTTAAATAATGAATTAAAAGCTATGAAAGAAAATATTAAATATATAAAAGATAATCCAGTTGGTGAGGAAATTGAAAAAAATAAAGAGGGAATATATAGTTTGACTTATCCGGAATATGAAGTTTATCAATTTGATAATTATTTGAGTTTATTAATTAAAAAATATGATTATAATGTTGTTACAGGATATAGTGGAATTAATATAAAAAGTTATAATTTTGATAAGCATACCGGAAAAATAATTGAAGAAGACGAATTATTAAAAATTTTTGAATTAACACTAGAGGGAATTAAAGATAAAGTAAAAGAAAAATTGAATGTTTATCAAGTAATTGAAGATGGAGTTGAATTAGTAAAAGTAGCTGAAACAATGAATAATTTAGATTATGGAATATACATTAATAAAATTGGAGAGTTAGAGATTTCTTATTTAGTTAAATCGACAAAACTTGATTATTATGATAAAATTGTTTTAGAGTAAAAGGAGAAATTAATATGTATAATGAAGAAATTAAAATGAAAAAAGCTATTGAAAATATGCAGAATAAATTACAAACAATTAGAGTGGGAAGGGCTAGCGCAAGCATTTTAAATGGAATTATGGTAAATTATTATAATACCCCTACGCCTATTCAAAGTGTAGCAAATATTACTATCCCTGAGGCTAAAAAAATATTCATTAAGCCGTTTGATCGAAATACCTTAAAAGATATTGAACGGGGAATTAACGAAGCTAATTTAGGCATTACTCCCACAAATAACGGAGAAATTATTATATTAACGATTCCAGATTTAAATGAAGAAAAAAGAAAGGAATATGTTAAACAGGCAAAGGCGATTGGCGAAGAAGGCAAAGTCGCTTTAAGAAATGTTAGACAAGATGTTAAAGAAGCAATATTAAAAGACAAATATCCCGAAGATGAAGAAAAAATGCTTTTGGAAGATTTACAAGACTTGGTTAATAAATACAACAAAATCGTAGATGAAGAAATCAGTTTGAAAGAAAAAGAACTTATGTCGATATAAGTTCTTTTTGATAAAGAAATGAGGCTAAAATGTTTAAAGATATAAAAATTATATTTATGGGAACTCCTGCTTTTAGTGTGCCTGCTTTAGAAATGTTAATTAAAGAATGTAATGTTATAGCGGTAGTTACGCAACCGGATAAAATCGTTGGCCGAAAAAGAGAATTACAGGCATCACCGGTAAAAGTTACTGCTTTATATAATAATATTAAACTTTTTCAACCAATAAAAATTCGGGAGGAAATAGAAGAAATTTGCAAGCTAAAACCAGATTTAATTATAACCTGTGCTTACGGTCAAATTTTACCTAAAGATATTTTAAATATCCCCCAATTAGGAGCTATTAATATTCATGCATCAATATTACCTAAATATCGAGGTGCTGCGCCCATTGCATGGAGTTTAATAAATGGGGAAACTAAAACCGGAATTACTTTAATGTATATGGATGAAGGCTTAGATACAGGCGATATAATTGTGCAGGAAAAAATTGATATTTTAGCAAATGATAATCAGGAAACGTTATATCAAAAATTAAGTATATTAGGAAGTAACTTATTAAAAGCTAATTTAGAAAATATAATTCTTCAAAAAAATAATAAAATAAAACAAAATAATGATGAGTCAAGTTATGCTAGAATGTTAAATCGAGAAGACGAATTATTAAATTTTACTGAAGAAGGATTAACCATTTTAAATAAAGTAAGAGGATTATATCCTAATGCTTACATCAAAATAAATAATGAAGAAATAAAAATTTTACAAGTTAGATTTGAAAAAAAATTAAATACCTGCCCTAATAAAATATTAATTTTAGATAAAAATAACTTTGGTATTGGTACTAAAGATGGTATAATATATTTAGAAATTGTAAAACCATTTAGTAAAAAAATAATGGATATTAAAAGTTATTTAAATGGAATTCAAAAAGATAAATTAATTAATACATTTATTGGAGGCTAATTTTATGAAAAAGAATAAAAAAATATTAAATAATATTTTTCCTAATTCGAGAAAAAAAGCGATAATAAAATTAGGAATCTGGTTGTTATTTATTCTTTTTATTTTCTTTTTAATTATTTTTACTTCTCCTAAAAAAGACCAGGAAACTCAAAAAGAAATTTCGTATCCAGAAAAAATCAATAATCAAAAATATATCTTAGGATTTAATTTGTTAGGAGTAAATTGATGTATAAAATACTATTAGTTAATTTAATAACAACAATTAGAGTAATTGGCTTAATCATTCTTTTTCCAATATTTAATAATTATGGAGGTTTTTATGCTGCGATTGTGTGCTTTATATGTTTTTTTAGTGACTTTGTTGATGGCTATTTAGCTCGAAAATTAAAAGCATCCACATTTTTCGGCAGTTTGTATGATGGCATAGCAGATAAAGGTATTAGTATTGTAAGTTGTATTATTTTATTGAAAATTACTATGTTTGCAATTATTCCTTTAATTTTTGAAATTTTAATTATTTTTGTTAATTTTTTGCGATTTAGAGCTAATCAAAATGTAAAAACTAAAAGTATTGGTCGAAATAAAACTTTAATATTTTCTATAACTATTGTTATTACTTTTTTTCTAAGTGATTATTATGATTTTAGTTCATTTTATTTATATTTATTAGTATTTTTACCTTTAATAATTTTAGAGGTTTTAGCTTTTATCAGTTATTTATCTTATTTTATTAGCAACGCAAAAGATTTTACCAGAGGAAAAACAAATCATAAAAACACTAAAGATGAATTAAAAAGAAAATGGTTTGATAATGAATATTTTGAAAAATATCAAAATGAAGAATACTTAAATTTATTAAAAACTAAACAAGATTGAATAGAGTATTTGTAAAAAAAGAAAAAGTATATTATAATTAATAAAATAAGGAGAATTTATTATGAAGAAAAAAATATTATATTCATTAATATTTATAACATTTGCCGCATCATTTTTAATGTTTAATTTTTATAATAATAAAAAAAATATAAATAATCAAACCCCTTTAGCAGTATCAAATGATTTATCCTTTATGTTGGAAACTGAATATAATTCGGGTGAATATGTTAAGTCTGATATGTCAACTTGGCCAACTAATTATGCTTTTAATGAAGAATTATCCTATTGTTTAAGTGGTTCTTCCTTAAATTGGGATGATGTAAATAAAAAAATCAATATAAGTTCATCAGGATTTGATAAATGTTATATTTATTTTAAAATTAAAGCCCCAATTATCGAAAATATTAGTATTAGTAATATTAGATTTGATAAATTTACGGTAACAGTAAATGCAGTAGAGGGCACGAATATTATCAATAATTATTATTATTCCAAAGATAATGGAACAACGTATCAAAATAGTGCAAATAATACTTATACCTTTACAGGCTTAACTCAAGATACCACCTATAACGTGAAAGTTTATGTTAAAGATACAACTAATATTCAATCTGAAGTAATTAGTGAAAGTGTAAAAACAACAATCCCGACATTATCCGAAACAATATTAGTTAATAATGGTGGTGTTATAGCTATAGCAGCTAAAGGCAGTCCAGACTTTGCAACAGTAGCCGAAACCAATGAAGGAATGTATGCAATGGCTGATGATTATGGAACAAGCTATTACTTTCGCGGAGCAGTTGATAATAACTGGGTCAGTTTTGCGGGTATATATTGGCGAATAGTACGCGTAAATGGTAATAATAGTGTGAAACTAATCTATAGTGGAACAACAGCCCCAACGGAAAGCCAAAAAGCGGTGATGACAGGAACTGGAACCCAAATAACAACCCGGAAATTTAATTTAACATCTGCCAGTGCGGAGTATGTCGGCTATATGTATACTTTAGGAACGCAAAGAGGCTTAGAAGTTACAAGTGACTTGAAAACATATTTAGAAGAATGGTATGGAAGCAACTTAGCAAGTTATGATAATAAAATAGCCGATACGATATTTT
>CAYOJY010000063.1:0-4798 GCA_964404455.1 uncultured Muribaculaceae bacterium
AAATAATTACTGAAGAAAAACCAGAATATATTGCCGTGGCTTTTGATGTTGGAAAGAATTTTCGTAAACAGGAATTTGAATTTTATAAAGAAGGTCGAGAAGAAACCCCTAATGAATTAAAAGTTCAAATGCCTTATGCTCGAAAAATTTTAGATGGTATGGGAATAAAATATTTAGAACTTGAACCTTATGAAGCTGATGATATCATTGGAACTTTAGTAAAAATGATTGAAAATGATCCTGAATTTGATGCTACAATTGTTTCAAGTGATAAAGATTTATTACAATTAATTAATTTTGAAACTAATGTTAAATTATTAAAAAAAGACGGTCATATTATTTATGATGAAAATAAATTTAAAGAAGATTATGGCTTTGAACCCATTAAAATTATTGATTTAAAAAGCTTAATGGGGGATTCATCAGATAATATTCCCGGTGTTAAAGGGGTGGGAGAAAAAACAGCATTAAAACTATTGCAGGAATTTCACTCATTAGAAAATGTTTATGAAAACATAGATCTTATTAAAGGGACATTAAAAGATAAATTAATTAACGATAAAGAAAATGCTTTTATTAGTAAAAGATTAGCGACTATTTATAAAGATGTTCCGTTAAATATTGATTTTGAAGAATTAAAATATTTGGGTGAAAATGAAGAATTGATAAAAATATATGAGGAATTAGAGTTTTATTCTTTATTAAGAAAAAAATTTGTTCCAAAATCCAATGAAATAAAATTTTTAGAAATAAAATCAATAGATGAAATAAAATTAAAAGATGAGATTGCCCTTTATATAGAATGTGATAAAGAAAATTATCATTATGCTCAGGCTTTAGGTATGGGTTTAACTGATGGGCAAAATACTTACTTTGTTCCGCCAAAATTAATTCAAGAAAGTATTAAATATTTAAAAGATAAAATAATAAGTACATATGACGTTAAAAAACATTTAAATTTTCTTAATATAAATTATGAAAATGATTTAATGATTGGCTATTTTTTATTAAATAAAATTGTTAAAGATGATATTAGTTATATTATGTTGGAGGATTTAAATAATAATATAACATTTAATTTTTTAAAGAAAAATAAATTTTTAATTGATGATATTAAAAAAAGTTGTATTACAAAATCTAAATTTATTTGGGAAAATAAAGAACAAATGTTAAAAGATTTAAATGATAGTGAACTTTTAAATTTATACTCCCACATTGAAATGCCTTTATCAAGTGTCTTATTTGAAATGGAATCTTTTGGGGTGAAATGTGAAAAAAACATATTAAATGAATTAAAAGTAATTATTGAAAAAAAACTTTCAGAAGTAATTCAAGATATTTATAATTTAGCTGGTATGGAATTTAATATTTCTAGTCCCAAACAATTGGGAGAAATATTATTTGATGAACTTAATTTGGGAACAGGCAAAAAAAATAAAATTGGTTATAAAACTGATGCCTCTACTTTAGAAAAATTAAAAGGGAAACATCCAATTATTGAAAAAATATTATTATATCGCAATTTAGCCAAAATAAATTCCACGTATATTGATGGCTTAGATAATTATATTAATAAAGATGGGCTTATTAAACCCATCTTCAAACAAACTTTGGCAAGAACTGGTAGATTATCCTGTACAGAACCTAACTTACAAAATATTCCCATTAAAGAACCTTTAGGTAAACAAATTAGAAAAGCTTTTGTTCCTCAAAATGATTTTTATTTATCAATTGATTATTCGCAAATAGAATTAAGAATCCTAGCCCACATTTCGGGGGATGAAAAATTGATTGCAGCTTTTAATAATAATGAAGATATTCACACACATGTAGCTGCGGATATATTTGGGATTAAAGAAAGTGAAGTAACAAAATCGCAAAGAAATACTGCAAAGGCTGTAATCTTTGGTATTGTATATGGAATAAGCGGTTTTGGATTAGGCGAAAACTTAAACATTAGCAAAAAAGATGCCGATAATTTTATTCATAAATATTATGAATTTTATCCACGAGTAAAAAAATACATGGATGAAATTGTTAATACAACTATAAAAACAGGGGAAGTTAAAACTTTATTTGGTCGAATTAGAAAGATTGATGAAATTAAAAGTAATAATTATATGGTTCGCCAAATGGGGGCAAGAATGGCTTTAAATACTCCTATTCAAGGAACTAATGCTGATATAATTAAGGTAGCGATGATTAATATCAATAAAGAATTAAAAGAAAATAAATTGAAAAGTAAATTAATTTTACAAGTTCATGATGAATTAATATTAGATATTGTTAAAGAAGAAGCGGACTTAGTTAAAAAAATTGCTAAAAATAAAATGGAAAATGTAATTAAACTATGTGTTCCTTTAAAAGTGGAAATGAATACTGCTAAGAACTGGTATGAGGTTTAAAGTGCCAGAAATAGCTGAAGTGGAAACTGTTAAAAGATTTTTAAAAACTAAAATATTACAAAAAAAGATTATTGATATTAATATTATATATCCTAAAATTATTGAAAATGATTTAATTGAATTTAAAAATTTATTAATTGATCAAACTTTTATTAATATTAAAAGAAAAGGTAAATATCTAATATTTGAAACAAAAAATAATTATTTAATATCTCATTTAAGAATGGAAGGTAAATATTATATTAAAAATAAAAATGATGTAATAGAAAAACACGAACATATAATATTTATCTTTGAAGATTTTACTGATTTAAGATATCATGATACTCGTAAATTTGGCAGAATGAAATTAATAGATAAAAATGAGTATGATATTTTTTTTAAGAAACAAGGAAAGGAACCAACTGATTTAACCTTTTTATATTTAAAAGAAAAATTAAAGAAGAATAGTAGAAAGATAAAAACAATTTTACTTGATCAATCAATTATTAGTGGATTGGGCAATATTTATGCCAATGAAGTTTTGTATGACGCAAAAATTAATCCTTATAAATTAGGTATTGATTTAAGTGATGAAGATATTAATAATATAATTATTTCTAGTCAAAAAATAGTTGAGAAAGCAATTTTAGAAGGTGGCACCACAATTAAAAGTTATACTTCTAGTTTAGGTGTAGCGGGTAATTATCAAAAATATTTAAAAGTTCACATGAAAAAAGATTGTTCATGTGGGAACAATCTTATTAAAGAAAAAATAGATGGAAGAAGTGCATATTATTGTCCTAATTGTCAAAAATAACAATTAGAAACTAATTATTTAAAATTATTTAATTAGCTAAATAGAAGGCATAGTATTCATCAAAAGTAATATTATATTGATGAATATATGTAGCTACTTCAACGCCTACATAACGATAATGCCATGACTCAAATTGATAGCCGGTGATATTATCTTTGTCTTTAGGATATCTAATAATAAATCCATATTTATAAGAATTTTCTTTTAACCATTCATAAGTAATTGAATTTTCAAATTCTTTTTGATTAGTATCTTTTTTAGAAAAAATATCTAAAGCTAATCCGGTTTGGTGTTCAGAGTGTCCCGGACGAGCTGCTATACTATCCGCATATTTTTCCCCTTGAAAATCATCTAATTTATTATATATTTCTAATTGTTTTTGGTAAGCGCGATATGACGAATTAATCATTAAATAAATATTTGCATTTTCATAAGCATCATTCCAAAGGTTTATAAAAGAATTATAAACTTCTTCTTTTATTTTATGAGTTCCTTCAGTTCCCCAAGAATATTTTGAACTAATATTGACTAAATTTTCCGGTGAATAATCTTCACTTAATTTATAATATTTATTAACTAAAATTAAATCATTTTTATCTATATTAGTATTAATAATATTTTCATAAAAAGAATAATCGCGATTAACATTAATTAAAGTAATTACTTCTGATAAGGAATATTTATTTTTATTCATGTATTCTTGATATTTATTAAAATTATCTTTAATATAATATTTTTCTTTTAATAAAGCTAAACTTTTTTCATCTTTTTCATTATTTAAAAAGTAATTATAATCATTATCCAGTATTAAATTAATATCTTTTTTATCATAACCAATAGTTAAAAGTTTATATTCATTTGTTTGTTGATATTTATATTCTTGATATTTATTAATTCCGACATAAGAAGAAATTAATATAATTACCAACAAAAGTACTAAAAACTTAATACTCTTTTTCATTTTTAATCTTTTTTTCATATTATCACCAGTTTAATTGTATCACGGATAATTCTGCTTGTACATAAAACCTTAAACTCACGTTTTTTTTACACATGTTTACATTATTATTTTATTTAATTCTTGATTTATTTTAAATAATCAGTACGAATTTTCATATTAGTTTTGACAATTACAAAAAAATGTATTATTATTTATAAAAGGTAGGTAGTATAATGAATAATAAAAAAATACTTGAATATTGCGAACATTATTATGAAATAATAAATTTTGAACCATATGAAAATGACAATATAACTTCAAAAATGATTAATTTATATCGAGAATATATTTTTAATGTTGAATTAAACAACGAAGGAATTGGTTGTGTTAAAAATTTAGATAAAGCAATGAAAAGATACATTGATGATTATATATTTAGAAAAGATATGCAAGAATGTGTTTTAAATATAAAAGTTCCTCGAGACCAAAAAAATATTTTAAAATTAATTATTGAAAAAATTATTGATTTTTTTAATAATTATAATAAATACACCACTAGAGTAATATATATATCTCGGTGGATTTAATAATATAGTGAAATTTAATTATAGGAAAGAAGGTCAAATGGAAAATAAGAAATTATATAGCATCATT
>CAYOJY010000064.1:0-4780 GCA_964404455.1 uncultured Muribaculaceae bacterium
TGGCAAGTCGATTGTTGTTTTCTTCAAGTAAAGTGAGTGTGCCAGAGATACCGCTTAAAGGATTTGTATTAAATGACTATTTTAAATTATTTTTAAGTGATGTTGGAATTTTACGTAATATGCTGGATTTAAAAATGGGAGATATATTGATTGATAATTTATCCCTTTATAAAGGAGCCATTATTGAAAACTATGTTGCAACTGAATTTCGCGCAAATAATATCAATTTATATTATTGGACAAGTAAAGGAATTGCAGAAATAGATTTTTTACTTTATACAAATGATGGAATAATTCCGGTAGAAGTAAAAGCAGGTGATTTTGTTAAATCTAAAAGTTTAGCTATGTACATTGATAAATTTAATCCTAAATATTCTATTAGAGTATCTCTAAAAAACTTTGGATTTGCTAACGGAATAAAATCTGTACCATTATATGCAGTCTTCTGTATAAAAAATAATTAGACGAAAATCAACTAGACATATTGCTTTTTATCTGAAAATATAATAAAATAATAGTGAAGTTTTTACTCAGTAATAAGTTGCCTTTCGACTTTTACTTGGTTAAAACCGATTTTTAAAAATAGGAAAGGAGAATAAAAATGGCTTTAACAAAAGAAGAAAAAACAAAAATTGTTAAAAAATTTGCTAAAAATGATAAAGATTGTGGTTCAGCTGAAATCCAAGTTGCATTATTAACAAAAGAAATTAATGATTTAACACTTCATTTAAAAACGCACATTCATGATTTTCACTCTAAAAGAGGTTTATTAATGAAAGTTGGAAGAAGAAAGAAATTATTAAATTATCTAAAAGTTAATGATGTGGTAAGTTATCGAAAAGTAATTAAAGAATTAAATTTAAGAAAATAAGCACAAATTTTTTGTGTCTTTTTAATTTAAAGAAAGAGGTATTTATGAAAAAAACTTTTAAATTAGATTTTGTAGGAAGAGAATTAGTTATCGAAGTAGGTCAATTAGCTAAACAGGCTCATGGATCAGTTTTAGTTAGATATGGTGATACAGTTGTCTTAACGGCTTGTGTTATGGGAAAAAATCCCGTTAGTCAAGACTTTTTTCCTTTACAAGTCTTATATCATGAAAAATTATATTCTGTTGGTAAAATCCCTGGAGGTTTTATTAAAAGAGAAGGGCGTCAAAGTGAGGATGCTACCCTGGCAGCTAGATTAATAGATCGACCTATCAGGCCGATGTTTAACGAAAATTTACGAAATGAAATTCAAGTTATAAATACAGTATTATCCGTTGAACAAGATAATTCTCCGGTAATGGCTGCTTTATTTGGAACTTCCCTAGCTCTAGGAATTAGTTCTATTCCATTTGATGGTCCGATTGCGGGAGTTAATGTTGGTTTAGTTGATAATAAATTTGTAATTAATCCAACGGCTTTAGAAGCGGAAGTTAGTACTCTTGATTTAACTGTTGCGGGAACTAATGAAGCAATTAATATGGTTGAAGCAGGAGCAAGTGAGCTTTCTGAAAAGATTATGTTAGAAGCATTAATGTTTGCTCATGAAAATGTTCAAAAATTATGTGATTTTCAACAAATGATTATTGATGAAGTAGGAAATGAAAAAATTGAATTACCGATTTTTGATATTGATGCAGATATTAAAAAAGCTGTGGAAAAATATGCCACGGATAAGATGCTTGCCGCAATTCAAATTAAAGCTAAATTAGAAAAATATGCTAAAATGGAAGAAGTAAAAGAAGAAGTAATTAATTATTTTGATGAGTTATATGCTGATGATGCGGATAAAAGTGTTAAACTTAGTCATGTTAGAAAAGCTGTTGATCAAATTGAAGCTGATCAATTTCGTTATTTAATTACTGACAAAAAAATTAGACCTGATGGTCGTAAAATGGATGAAATTAGAAATTTGGAAGCTTATATTGATATTTTACCAAGAACTCATGGTTCGGGTTTATTCCAAAGAGGAGAAACGCAAGTGCTTGCGACAACTACTCTTGGTGCATTAGGAGAACATCAAGTTCTTGATGGGTTGGGTATAGAAGATTCTAAAAGATTTATGTTGCATTATAATTTCCCTCAATTCTCGGTGGGAGAAACCGGAAGATACGGTTCACCGGGGCGAAGAGAAATTGGCCACGGAGCCTTAGGAGAAAGAGCTTTAGCGGAAGTGATTCCTTCTGAGGATGAATTTCCTTATACCATTCGGGTTGTATCAGAAGTTTTAGAAAGTAATGGCTCATCTAGTCAAGCGACTATATGTGCTGGATGTTTAAGCTTAATGGCTGCTGGGGTGCCTATTAAAGCACCTGTTGCCGGTATTGCCATGGGGTTAATTCAAAAAGGAAAAAAATATACAATTTTAACAGATATTCAAGGATTAGAAGATCATATGGGCGATATGGATTTTAAAGTAGCGGGAACAGAAAAAGGAATTACCGCTTTACAAATGGATATTAAAATTCAAGGTGTTACCAAAAATATTTTAAAAGAAGCATTGAATCAAGCTAAAAAAGCTCGTTTAGAAATATTAGATGTAATGAGTAAAACTATTGAAAAGCCGCGTAAGGAATTAGGCAAATATGCTCCTAAAGTAGAAATATTCCATATTGAACCAGAAAAAATTAAAGAAGTTATTGGTCGTGGTGGCGAAATGATTACTAAAATTATTTTAGAAGCATCAAACGTTCAAACAGTTAGTGATAAAGATGCAGTTAAGGTTGATTTAGAAGATGATGGTAAAGTTATTATTTATCACATTAATAAAGAAGTAATTGAAAAAACTAAACAACTGATTGAAGATGTAGTTAAAGAAGTAGAGTTTGGTCAAGTATATAATGGTAAAGTTGTAAAAGTTGAAGATTTTGGCTGTTTTGTTGAACTTTGGCCAAATTGCGAAGGCTTAGTTCATGTATCGCAACTTGCTCATGAAAGAGTTAATAAACCAAGTGATGTTGTTTCTGTAGGTGATGAAATCCTTGTTAAGTCACTAGGGTATGATAATAAAGGAAGATTAAATCTATCTAGAAAAGATTGTTTACCTAAACCAAAATTAAAAGAAGAAATAATAGAAAAAGATTTAAAAAAATAAAAATATCTCGTGAAATATAAACGAGATATTTTTTTACATAAATTTTGGTAACGTTTTTAATCTTTAACATTAATAAACCTCCTTATGTATTAATATTCTTCAATATATAAATCGTAATATTCATCATAAGTTAGATTCGATTTAACAACTTTAGTGGCTAGTTCTATGCCTAGGTAACGTAAGTGCCAAGGTTCCTCTTGATATCCAGTGATATTAGTTTTATTTTTGGGATATCTTACAATGAAACCATATTTATAAGAATTTTTTAAAACCCAATCATAATTTGCTTGACTTAGTCTCGCACCCTCATAATTAGGATTATTTAAATCGACCGCCAGACCAGTTTGGTGTTCCGAGTATCCCGGTCTAGCAGAATAGGTATCTGCTTTATCTTTTCCGTCTTTATTGGAATAAGTATTATATAAACTTTTTTGCCAGGCATAAGTTCTATACGCTGTTGTTGGAATTATCGGATGCCCATCATCATGAGCTTTTTTTTGAAATAAATAAAAATTATCTGCGGCTTCATCGATCATTTTAATATTGGCGTATCCTGGAATGTTTTTTAAATTATTAGGTACATAATCTTTATCAATATAATTATATTTATTAACTAAGATATCTAATTGCTGTAATCGAGTTGTTTTTTTTGCATTTTCATAAAATGGTTTATCTAAGCCCACATTAACATAAATAATAGCCTTTTTAATATCTTTTTCTTCTTTTAAATAATCTTCATATCTTTCATAATTATCTACATTAAAATTGGTTATATTTAAATAATTATCTAATTTAAGATAATCTTTTTTTAACAATTTAGAAATATTTTTATCACTTAATACATATATATCATTAATTTCTTCAGCTTTATATCCAATTTTTAAAAAAGTATTAATATTAATTAAAAAATTATCCTTATTCAAATAATCAATTTTTATATATTCTGTTAGGTATTTGCTATTAAATAAATTATTAAGTAACATTTCCTCCAAAGTTTTAGAATATTCATAATTATCTAATTTAATTCCATTCTTATTAGCAATAGTTAAAACACTTTCTGAATATTTAGAATTTATGTAATCTTCTTTAATAAAAAAATTATAAAAAGCAAAAAAGCCAATTAAAATTAGAATAATTAATATAATTTTTTTCACGTTATCACCTATAAGAATTTTATCAAAACAACTAAGTAATGTCTATATATTGAAAGTATTCAGCTATTACTTGACAAAATTAATCTTTTTTATCTGTAATATTTTTATTTATTTTTGATTTTATTTAAGTGATTTTTTGATAAATTTGGCATGCATAACCACTTTTTTGTTTATTATAACAAGTTGATAATGTTAATAATGTTGTGATATTATTTAAAATTTTGTTTATTTTTTCGGCAACCTCATATATATTTTATCTTTTTAAAATTTCTTTGAATAAATATAGCTTATCTTTACTTTTGTTTCACAAAATGTTATAATTGTGGTACGAAAGTAAAAAAGGAGATTTATTATATGGAAAAAGAAAAAAAATTAACCTCGTTTTTAAATAATTATTATGGATACATAACAACTTCTGAATTATTAAAATTAGGTATAAATAAAATGGCGATTAAAAAATATATAGATAAAAATTTAATTGAAAAAGTTGGTCATGGATTATATATGGATTCTAAATTGTTTAAGGATGAATATTACATATTACA
>CAYOJY010000065.1:0-4752 GCA_964404455.1 uncultured Muribaculaceae bacterium
TAACAGTAGTTACTATTTGTATACAAATAGTAACTATTGGTTAGGCTCGCCGTCTGGTTATGGTAGTTTTGCTGGTGAGTTCAATGTGAGCTCTCATGGCTATCTGAATAGTACTTATAGTGTCGGTAGTACCCTTGGGGCGCGGGTGGTAGTTTCTCTGTCATCTGATATCTCTTCATCAGGCGGGAATGGAACTTGGAATAATCCATATGTAATAAATTAATTATCAAGAAAAAAAATCTGATATTATTGTAAAAAATAAAAAATTGAATTATTTGTTAATTCAATTTTATTTTTCTTTTTTATTTAATGTTCTAGCTTCTCTTGCCGAAATTCTTACCTTAATGCCATTTATTACTTTAGTTATCAAATTTGGTTTTTGTTGTTTTTTCGTAGCAATGTTTGAATGAGATCTTTTATTGCCGGTTAAAGGTTTTTTGTTAGTTATTTTTTTTGCCATGATTTTACCTCCTTTTTCATTAAAAACTTTACCATAAAGAACTGCAAAAGTCAAATTTAAATGTTATAATTAATTAAAGGTGTTTAAAATGAATTATAGTCCATTATGTGTAAAAACTGATTATTCTTTATTAAGTAGCTTAATTAAAATAGATACTTTAATTCAATTTTTACATGCTTATAAAATTTCTGCCTGCGCGATATGTGATAATAATTTATCAGGCAGTATCGAGTTTTATAATAAATTAAATGACAATAATATTAAACCTATGATTGGTCTTGATATAACTTATAATAATTATCATTTATATTTATATGCTAAAAATTATAATGGTTATAAAAATTTGTTAAAAATAAATACTTTGGTAGAAATGGATGAAATTAATATAATTAATTTGATAAAGTATTTCAATGATATAATTTTAATCATGCCTTATGAATCAATTATGCTTATGGATGAGTTTAAGTTTTATAATGATATATTTATTGGTTATAAAAATAATGAAGAAAAGGTTAATGCTTTACTTTTAACTAATAATATTATTTTTATAAATCCTTTAAAGGTATTTAAAAAAGAAGATATAATTTATTTAGAATATTTAAATGGCATGGGTGGGTTGAATAGTTTAAAAGAAGAAGTATATCCCTTAAAACCAAGTGATGAGGATATTAAAAAAATAAATGATTTTATTCAATTAATAAATATTGAATTTCCGCTTAATGAAAATTATATCCCGGTTTTTGATCCAACAAAAGATTCCTTTGAATATTTAAAGTCATTGGCTAAAAAAGGTTTGGAAAAAAGACTTAAAGGAAATGTTTTAGAAGCATATGAAAAAAGATTAAATTATGAACTTGAAGTAATTAAAAAAATGGGTTTCACAGATTATTTTTTAATTTGTTATGATTATGTTTTATATGCTAAAAAAAATAATGTTCTAGTGGGGCCAGGAAGAGGCTCAGCAGCAGGTTCTTTAGTATGTTATTCTATTGGTATAACTGATATTGATCCTCTTCAGTATAATTTATTATTTGAAAGGTTTTTAAATCCTGATCGAATTACAATGCCAGATATTGATATTGATTTTGATAGTGAAAAAAGAGAATTAATAATTGATTATGTGAAAGAAAAATATGGTTATAAATATGTGGCTGTAGGTTTAACTTTTAATACTTTAAAAGCCAAATCGGTTTTAAGAGAAGTGGCTAAACTTTTAAAAATTGATAATAATTTAGTTGATCGTTTTATTAAAGAAATAGATCGGGAAAAATATTTAAAGGGCAATTTAGAAAAAGATATTGTTAAAAAATATTTAGATAATTATCCTGAGTTAAAAAAATTATATGCGATTAGCCAAAAATTAGAAGGTTTGAAAAAAAATGTATCAACTCATGCGGCGGGTATTGTCATTAGTAAAGTGCAATTAGATGATGTTATTCCTATTAAGGTTAATAATAAAAATATTACAACAGGAATTACTATGGATTATTTAGAAAATATTGGTTTATTAAAAATGGATTTTTTAGGATTGAAAAATTTAACTTTAATTGCCAATATTTTAGCTAAAACTGATAAAGATTTATTAAAAAATATTGATTTAGATGATAAAGTGGTTATTAATATATTTAAAAATGGAAAAACAGACGGAATATTTCAATATGAAACATCGGCTATGAAAAGTTTACTAGGGAAATTAAAGCCTGATAGTTTTGAAGAAATCATTGCAGCGGTTGCCTTAGTTCGACCAGGTCCTAATATGTTTTTAGATGAGTATATTAAAAATAAAAATAATATTGATAAAATTAAATATATAGATGAATCTTTAAAAAATATCTTAAAAGAAACATATGGTATTATTTTATACCAGGAACAAATTATTAATATTTTAACATCCATTGGAGGTTTTACCAATGGGGAAGCCGATTTAATCAGAAGAGCTATTAGTAAGAAAAAAGTTTTAGAAATTAAAAGCGCTCGGGAAAAATTTATAGAAGGCGCTATTCTTAAAAATATTTCGAAGATTAATGCGGAAAATATCTTTGCCAAAATACTTCTATTTTCGGGTTATGGTTTTAATAAATCTCATTCGGTAGCTTATGCTTTAATCGGTTATCAGATGGCTTATTTAAAAGTATATTATCCTGAACATTTTTTCAAAGAATATTTAAACGAAACTAAAGATAATAGATTAATTCAAAATCTATTAAGGGAAATTAAAAATAATAATGTTAAAATTATTCGTCCGGATATTAATTTTAGTGATTATGATTATATTTTGAATGAAAAAAATATTGTTTTACCCCTTACATTAATTAAAGGTATTCAAAAAGATGTGGCTATTAATATTATAGAGAATAAACCCTATATTGATTATTTTGATTTTGTTTTAAAAAATCCGGGAATAAAAATTAATCTTGTTGAAATATTAGCTTATGCGGGAGCTTTTCGCAGTTTAAAATTAAATGCCAAAACTATTATTAACAATTATGATATTGCCTTTAATTATGCAGAGTTAAAAGGATTTGGGGAAAAACCAATTATTCAATCATTAACTGATTTTGATGAATCTTTTTTAAGAGAAAAAGAATTGGAATTATACGGTTTTTATGTTGGTAATCATCCAAGTAGTAAATATCAAGATAAAAAAATAATGAAATTGGTAAATTTAAATGATAATTTATTTAAAAATGTTTTTTGTGTAGTAACAGTTAATGAAATTAAAAAAATTAAAACCAAAAAAGGAGATGAAATGGCTTTTTTAAATCTAAGTGATGAGACAGCAAATGAAGTGGGTATTTTATTTAAAGATCAAATACATTATTTAAATAATTTAAATAAAAATGAATTACTTTTTATTACGGGAAAAGTCAGTAAATCGTTTGACAAAACTAGAATAATAATTAATAATATAAAAAAAGAAAAGGAGCAGTAAAAATGAATGAGGAAGTAAAGAGATTTTTTAAATCTATTGGGTTTATAACTGAATCTTTTCTTAATACCGAGATTGAAAAAGTTATTTTAAATAAAAAAACTGATAGTTTTGAAGTTTTTTTAAAAGCTAAAGAAGTGATTGCTAAAGAAGAGATTGATAAGCTTTTATTATGCAGTAAAAATGGTATAGAAAATAAAGTTTGTGAAGTTAGAGTGCATTATTTAAACATTACCATAAAGGATATTAAAAATTATCTTAATATATTTTTAAACGATTTAATAGTTAAAAGACCTTCTTTTAAACCTTTAAATGATTATGAAATGGTAATTAATGATAATGAAATTATTTTAAACATTAAAAATAAATTTATTGCCAGTGAATTAACTAAAATCGAAAAAAACTTACAAGCATATTTGAAAAATTATTTCTTAGGAAAATATACTATTAAATTTATTGTCGAAGATGTTAAAAAAAGTTTAACCGAAGGTATTTTAGAAAATAATAATATCTTACTGGAAGCAAAAGACGAAACTTTAGTTTTAGGTATTCATAAAGAAGGAAAAGTAACCAGCATTAATAATTTATTTGGTGAAGTTAGAAATGTAATTTTAGAAGCTTATGTTTTTTCGATAGAGGCAGTGGAAAGAAAAGGCCAAAAGGCTACAGCTTATATTTTAAATTTAAAAATAAGTGATAAAACAGATAGTTTTTTAGTAAAAATGGTTAGATTTGAAGAAAATGTATTTTATAAAGTTGTTAAAAAAATTAAAAAGGGTGATTGGTATCGTTTTCATGGAAATATTGAGCTTGATCAATATTTAAAACAATTAGTTTTAAATGTTTCAAACATTGAAACTATTCCTTCAAAGGATATTAAAGTAAAAGATGATGCCGAAGTTAAAAGAGTTGAGTTACATGCTCATACCATGATGAGTGTAATGGATGGAGTAATTAGTACGGAAAATTTAATAAAATTTGCTTCATCACTTGGACACAAAGCCGTGGCGATTACTGATCATAATGTCCTGCAGGCATTTCCAGATGCATATAATGCTGTGAAAAAAATTGGCAAAGATTTTAAAGTTTTATATGGTGTTGAAATGAATGTGGTTGATACTGAATCTAAAATAGTATATAATCCTAAAAATTATTTATTTAAAGATCAGGAATTTGTTGTTTATGATACAGAAACAACTGGTCTAGCACCGGGAAAAGATCAAATGATTGAAATTGGAGCGATAAAAGTTAAGAATAACGAAATAATTGCTCGTTTTGATGAATTAATTGCCTATGACGGAAAATTACCGGATATAATTATATCTATCACACATTTACACCTAATACATATTCTGCTATTTCT
>CAYOJY010000066.1:0-4506 GCA_964404455.1 uncultured Muribaculaceae bacterium
AAATTGTTACTTTCATCCATTTAGATAAAGCATTAACAACCGATGCCCCAACCCCGTGTAAACCACCAGATACTTTGTAACCTGCTTCAGTAAATTTTCCGCCCGCATGAAGAACGGTAAAAATAACTTCGGGAGTTGATTTTCCTGTTTCATGTTTTCCAATCGGTACCCCACGACCATTATCACTAATGGTAATACTGCCATCTTTATTAAGAACAACTTTTATATAATCACCATAATTATTTATTATTTCATCAACAGCATTATCAACAATTTCCCACACTAAATGATGCATACCTCTTTTATCAGTACTGCCAATATACATAGCTGGTCTTTTCCGAACAGCTTCCAAACCTTCTAAAACTTTAATTGACGATTCATTATATTCTGTATTCATTACTATATTTCACCAAAATAATTATAGCAAAAAAAAGTACCCGAAGGCAACTTTATTTATTAATGTTATAGGTTTCACCTGTAATTGAATCGAGTGATGGTGATGAATTTTCTTGTTCTTTTTCTTCTTTTAACTTAGGTAACTCAAATTCTTCCTCTTCAACTTCCTTTTCAACTTGAGGTTCTTCTTCTTCAATTTTAATTGGATTAGCAATTGGTTCTGCTATTTTAATAATAACAGGTTCTTCTTCTTTTTTATTGATATAAACCGAACTAAATATTGGTGTACTTTCATTTTTCTTAACGGTTTCTTCTAATTTAATAGGGCTATTTTCTTCTTTTTGTTCATCATTAAATGTCATTGTTAAATCATCGAAATTAAATTCCGGTATTGTAATTTCTTCTTTGTTATAATTATTCTCTTCCTCTGCTTTTAATGGCTCAATTTCTAAAACATTAACTTCTTCAGGAACATTAAGCGGTTCTTCAGATATTTCTTCTAAAACCGGCATAACAGGTTCTTCTGTTGTCATGTTAATTGGTTCCTCTGGAATAATTAAAGGTTCTTCCTTAATTTCAACTGGCTCATGATTATTTTGATTGGGCGGAATTAAAATATCCACATTTTCTTTAGCTATTTCCACTTTAACAGCTTGACTTTCTTCTTTAAAAGCATCCTCAGATAGCTTTTCCAGTCTTTTAGTTTCTTCTAACTTTTGATCTTTCTTTCCTAAAAATAAAATCAATAAAAATAAAATCAATAACACGGATACAGCAATCAAAATATAAGTAGTAAAATTTTCTATTCCGTATATTTTATTGAAAAAATCTTGCATAATAAATACACTCCTCTTTACTCTATATTCAGTTTATCACGAATTATGCTTATACGCAATAAAAAAATGTTTTTTTGTTATTTTTTCTTATTTATAGCGATTCATTTGGCTCATTACTTGTTTAACTTGCTTTTGACTAGGTTTTCTCCCCATACTGCTCATCATAGCTTCAATCATTTTTTCATTTATTGGGGGATTTTTTTCTAAAGTTCTTTTCATAAAAAATCTCGCTAAGAAAAAACCAACAACTAAACCAAGAACAAGGCCTATTAATCCATATATTAATTGTTCTAACACAATATCACTCCTCTAAATTTATTTTACTATAATTTTTTCATTTTAACAACTAAGATAATATTTTTTCAATCCAGAAATAATCTTTATTTTTAAAATCACAAACAAATAAATTATTATTAATACAAATATTTTCAAATATATTTTTTTTACTAATATTAGTTTTAATTAATAAATGAGTATTATAAGTTTTAATATTTAATAATTCATCCTTATATTTATTGTACATTTTATGTTTATTATTAAACATTGTATAAAAATCATTATCTTTAAAACTATTATAAATAAATTTGTTTATTTCTATTTTTTGAAAAGGAACTGCGACCTGATCAAAAATATTCATTCCTAAAGATAAATCACATTCTTCTAAATAATAAACATTTTCCAAAGTTTTATATAAATTATAGGGACTATCTTTAGTTAAAATGCTAAATTCTTTATTAATATTAAAAACATAAAAAGTTCTCATTCAAATCACCATTTATATTTTATTATGTACCTTATAAAAAATCTGTCGAATTAACCGTCTTATATAACTCTTTTTTGATTTTATCTTTAATTTTAGTTATCGTAAAACCAAATTCATTTTTTATTTCATTTAAATGCCCACTTTTTTCTAATTTATTAATTCCGATTATAGTGTCCTTATTACTGGCAAATCGATGCCACAAATGAGGACTCCCCATCTCTAATGTAAATATTTTTACATTAGAAGGTAAAAGTTGTTCTTCATACCGAGGATTTTGTTTTAAAAATAATTCCATTGACGGCATTGATACTACCCTAATCTCAATACCTTCCTCTGATAATTCATCCGCTACTCTTAAAGCTAATTTAATATCAGTTCCTGTAGCTATTAAAACCCCTTTTAAATTACCAATTTCTTTTCTAATCATGTAAGCACCATATTTTACATACTTTGAATTAGTGTTTTTGTATTTATATAATTCTTCATCTGAAGTTATTATAACGTTAACTCCGCCATTTTTTAAAACATAATCCCAGCTGCCAATTACTTCATTAATATCACTTGGCCTAAATACATTTACATTAGGTATTAATCTAAGAGCTGAGATGTGTTCAATCGAAAAACCGTTTTCACTATATAAATTATTTTGATTAAATATATAAGTAATTGGTAAATTCATTTTGGCACTCATTCTTAAATTTGGTTTTAAATAATCACTATAACTAAGATTAGTACAGGCATATACTCTAAAACCTGATAATGCAAAGCCATTTAATATTCCCGCCATGGCATTTTCATTAGTCAAAAAATTATATTTACTGAATTTATTAACAAAACTTTGGCTGCATCCGCCAATAAAATATTCTGTTTTATTTAATATAACTTCCATTATTTTTTCATTGCTAACACTTAATTTTTCTTTATATCCTTCTTCTATTTTAAAATTAATGTTTTCTAAGTTAATATTTAATTCATTATGTTCTAAAAAACGAATTATTTTTGTCAATGGCTCATTTTTACTATTAATTATTTCTTCATATTCTATTAACCATTTATTGTATTTTTTATTAACTCTTTCATTAACTTCTGCTTGATATTTATTTAAAATATCTTGGTCAACTAAAAACGGTTCTTTTTCAAAATCTATTACTTCTTCATTAATTGAATTAATCAAAATAATTGTGGGCTTTTTACTTGATTGGGCATTTTCAATCGCACTGCAGATATCATCAATTTTATTCTTTTTGACTTGTAAAACATTAAAACTCATGGCATTAAATTTTAAAGTTATATTTTCATCTAAAATATTTCTAATATGACAAATTAAGATTAATTTATTTAAATTGTTTTTAACAGCAAATGTTAAAGCTTCATTAGAAACTCCTTCCATTAAATCAAATTCATTACATAAACAATAGGTATAATAGTCAATTAATTTACTTTTAGGTTTTATTTCTTTAATTAAATTGCTTAAATAGTTTTCAGCTAAGGATACCCCAACTGCGGTAGCAATACTTACCCCAACACCATCAGTAGAAGCATCAACTCCCGGAGTTATTTTATAATCAGGCTTAAATGGTGTTTTAAAATTAATTCTGCCATAATTTTGCAAATCATCTATTTCAATTTTAAAGCCTGCCATAAATAAAGTTGCATACAAGACATTTGTATTTTTATTATCTGAAAAAATAAGTCTATCTCGATTAATCCATTGCGGTTTATCCGCTTTATAATTCATCATTTCCCCATATAAAGAAAATAAAACTTCAATATTTGTTAAATCTTTATTTAATTTATTATCATTTACTTCAAGCATATCCAAAGCAAAATTTTGAGTTGTATTTAAAATATATTTTTCTAGTTTACTCATTTATCTTCACTTCCCTATTATAAATTATATCAAATAATTCCAAATAAGCAAAATTAATTTATTAAACTTATATCAGTCACTTATCTTAATTTTCATCATCAATTCTGAATTTGTTATTATTAATGTTGCTCTTGCATGGTTAATTATTTTAGTTTCTGATTACACTAAAATATTATTGATATCATAATATCAAAATTGTAACTATCAAAAAGATTAAACTTACGATTAATAATTTTGTTATATTTTCACTACCTTGGCAATGTAGGTATTTTAAATATTAAAAATCCATAAGTTTTTTATTTTAACAAAACTTATGGATTTTTTTATCGCTGAACAATCTTTTTACTTTTTTATTCCTATTTTTTTCGATATTAATTTATCAAATATGGCTCATTCCACGTTCCATTTCCGTTTGCTGAATAGATATCAGATGACAGAGAAACCACGACCCGCGCGCCAAGACTACCATTCACATTATTGCTATACAGATTACCTGAGGAACTCACACCGAACCCACTAGCAATCAGATTAAGAGAATTGAAATAAAACGGCGAGCCTAACCAGTACGAACTATTTGTATACAAATAGTTTGCACTGGTGGTTGTGCCGGCTGCTAAGCCGGCAATTGAGGCTTCGTCTGC
>CAYOJY010000067.1:0-1224 GCA_964404455.1 uncultured Muribaculaceae bacterium
TTTTAACTGGCTTTGCGAAAGTTTTTTCATCTCAACTGTCAAAGTCGAGAATATACTATATATTATTACCTTTTTCAAATCATTTTTTTAATTCTTCAATTTTAGAATCAAAATCATCACTTTCACATATAAAAGAACCGCTGATAAATAAATCAATATTTAAATGTTTAAAGTATTTAATTGTTTCATTATTAATTCCACCATCAATAGCTATTTCAAAAAATTTATTTGCTTTATATTCCATTAATTTTTCAGCTTTAGTTATTATTTCGGGAATAAATTTTTGGCCACCGACTCCCGCTTTAACACTCATGAGTAATACTCTATCAATATGCTGATATAAATCGCTAAAGTCTTCAATCAAATCATTCGTATCAATAACAATCCCAGGAGATATATTCATTTTTTTTAATTCTTCAATTAACTTTAAAGAATCATCTTCAAATTTGGGATGGAAATAAATATTTTTGACATAATCTTTCTTTTTAAAATATTTTAAATATTTTATTGGATTTTTTACCATTAAATGAATATCCAAGTTTTTTTTCGCCCACTTTAATATACTTTTAATTTTAAAAACATTAAAATTTTTGTTTTGAACCATTTTACCATCCATAATATCCATATGAATATAATCGGCATTACTAAGATTTATCTTTTTTATTGTTTTTTTAATATTATATTTACTGTTTAGGTAACTTACTGCTATTTTCATAAACCTCCATATAAAATTTTATATAATTTTTATATCTACTTTCTAAAATTTTACCCTTTTCTACTTCTTTTTTCAAATTACAATTTTCTTTAACATGATTACAATCTTTATATTCACATTTAACATCTTGAAATTCTTTAAAATAATTTTTAATATCTTCTTTTTTAATATCCGTAAAATCAATTGAAGAAAAACCAGGAGTATCCGCTACAAAGAAGTTAGCTATTTTATGAATTTCAGTGTGTCTAGTGGTGTGAACTCCTCGACCTAAAGCCATGGATATAGGCTTAGTTTCTAAATTTAAGTTTTTATCTAATTTATTTAAAAGGGTACTTTTACCAACTCCGGTTTGGCCAACTAGAAAAGTAATTTTTCCTTTTAAAAGACATTTTAATAAGAATAAATTATTATTAGTTAAAACTGAATAACCAATTTTTTTATAATATTTCATAATTGATTTTATTGTTTTTAATTCTTTTTTATTTAATAAATCCATTTTACTAAATATT
>CAYOJY010000067.1:1234-4153 GCA_964404455.1 uncultured Muribaculaceae bacterium
TAATATTAATTTAGAAGAATTAGAAAAGAAATTTGATAATCCGGATGATTTAGTTTATACTCTTAGTGAAACAGGCGGCAATGTTGACATTCCTAAGACACCCGTTCCAACAATAAGTAATACTCCAATTGCTTCAAATATTAGAATTAAACGATCTAATAAACTTAATGAAATATCCGGCTGTTTTACACTTGTTACAATTAATGCATAATTAATATTTGCTACTGGGGGTCTTTTAGTATAATTTTTTCTTGGTTCTATTTTGAGGATTGTTTTAGTATCAGTATCAATTTCGACATAATCTCCCACTAAGGGAGTTATTTTTTCAAAACGGAAAATGCCCCTAGGGGTGCATTCATAGTCACCTTCAGAGGTATTAACAACATATAAATTACTAATATTTTTAATAATGATACCTTTTTTTAACATAAACCACCGCAGTCATCATCCTCTTCTTCTGGTACATCAATAATACCTATGTTAACTGCAACTTTAATTCTTAAAGTGATTCCACTTACAATAGAAGAACCGGCTAAGCGACTTTGATAAAAAATTGCTCCATCCTTATATTCTATGGTTTCAACTTTAGTAACATTTAGAGTTATTCCCATTTCACTGGCAAACGCTTCCGCATCTTCCAAAGTAAAACCTTCCGCTAAAAAGTCAGGGTATTTATTTTCTAATTTAGGGATGTATAATGTAATAATATCCCCCGCATTTAATTTTTTACCAGCTTCTACTGATTGAGCAATGATAATGTTTTCTTCATATTTATTTTCTGTTATATCTACTTCTTGTTTTTCAATTAACACCTGTAAACCTAATGTTTCTAATTTACCCTTGATTTCATTATAATTTTTTCCTACGTAGTCTTCAATCAATAATTCATTATTTCCTGTTGAAACATATAATTTTACTTCAAAACCTTTTTTTCTTTTATTACCCGCTAGAGGATTGGTTTTAATAACTTTTCCTTCTTCAATAGTTGTTGATGAAGTATCAATGACTTCATCCGAAACAACAAAACCTTTTTTTTGTAATTTTTCAATAGCTGATTCAGTTGATAAGCCCGCAACATCGGGGATAATTACTTGAGAAGATGAAGTGATTTGAGGAATTAATAAAACTAATGTGGTAATAATGACAACTAAACCTGTAAAAATACTTCCTAAAATTATTAATACTTTATTTTGTTTTTTTAAATCGTTTTTCGTAATTTTCTTTGCTATAACGACATCATCCTCTACTACTTTTTTATCTTCTTCTTTTTGGGGATTTATAATTTTCATAACTTTAGTTTCATCATAATCCGTTTCTGGATATTTTAAAGTTATTTTCATTTCAGCTTTTCTTGATTCATTTAAACAGGTTTTTAAATCCTCATGCATTTCCCTAGCATCATTATACCTGTTCTTAGGATTTTTGGCTGTTGCCCTAATTATAATATTAGCTAAACTTTGGGGAATATTCGTTAATTCTTCGGTAATATCTGGAAGAGTTTCCTTTAAATGTTTTAAAGCAATTTCTACAGCATTATCGCCAACAAAAGGCAATTTACCCGTCAATAGTTCATACATTAAAATTCCGATTGAATATATATCACTTTGTAAAGTAGCTGCTTTTCCCATTGCTTGTTCAGGCGGCAAATAATGAACACTTCCCATTACAGAATTCGTTTGGGTTAATTGAGTAGCATTTGTCGCAACAGCAATACCAAAATCAGTAATTTTAACTAATCCGTTTTCCAAAATTAATATGTTTTGCGGTTTAATATCCCGGTGAATAATATATGAATCATGAGCAACAGATAAACCATTAGTTATTTGTAAAGCAATATCAACTACTTCCGAAATTGTTAACTTACCTCTTTTTTTCACTAAATTTTTTAAATGCTTTCCTTCAATAAATTCCATAACAATGTAATATTCACCGTTATCTTCGCCAACATCATATACCTCTACAATATTAGGGTTACTTAAACTAGAAGCCGCTAAAGCTTCTCTTTGAAAACGGCGAACAAATTTTTCATCACTAGCTAAATCTCCTCTTAAAACTTTAATCGCTACTTCTCGTTCTAAAATAGTATCATATGCTAAGAAAACATTAGCCATTCCGCCTTCGCCAATACTTTTAATTATTTGATATCGTTCACTAATTTTTCGACCCTTTGTTATCAATCTAAATCACCTTCTTCTTTTAATAATAATGCGATTGAAACATTATCCATTCCACCCCGAACATTACATTTTTGAATTAATTTATTAATTTTATTTTCTATTTCCAATTCTTCATCAATTAAAACTTTAACAATTTGTTCTTCTGTTAACATGCTTGTTAATCCATCGCTGCATAATAAAATACCTTCAAAAGACATATCAACAACATCAAATATATCAATTTCAGCTTTTTCACAAACACCTAAAGCTTTCATTAAAACATTTTTTTTCGGATGTTGTTTAGCTTCCAACTCACTTAAATTCCCGGCATCGATTAATAAATTTACTAAAGTATGATCTTTTGTCACCTTATGTAATTTATTATTCTTTATAACATAACCTGATGAATCACCTATATTACCAAAAATTAAATAACTTTTAGTTAAAAGCGCTACAACAATAGTAGTTCCCATACCAGTTGAATCTTCATGGGTCTTGGCATATTGTAAAATTTCATGATTTATTTCATTAACATTATCATTTAACCAATTTACAGCATCTGATTTATTGCCAATTGAAGATGAATCGATAAATCTTTTTCCTAAATGAGTTACAGCAATAGATGACGCAACTTCACCTTTTCGATGTCCACCCATTCCATCGGCAACTATTAATAAATACTCCTGATTCATATTTTTTAATATTGTGACACTATCTTCATTATGACTTCTTACTTTACCAGCATCTGTTAAATAAAATGATT
>CAYOJY010000068.1:0-3492 GCA_964404455.1 uncultured Muribaculaceae bacterium
CAGATTTTAACTGGCTTTGCGAAAGTTTTTTCATCTCAACTGTCAAAGTCGAGATTATATTATACAAAATATATTTTGGCAATATATTTGTATTTTTTTGTCGTTTTTTGCAATATTTTTTATTGAATTTAGGAACTTATTTTTCAAGATATTAATTATTTTTTATCTTTATATTTAATAACAAGTCTATTACGATTGATATCAAAAGTTAATTTTTAAAATTTTTCCCTTATTAAAAATCTGTCCATGGGGAGCAAAAATAATTAGTTGTAATAATAAAGTATTATGTTTTCAAAAATGTTTTTTGCCTAATGAAAGAATTTGCATCCAAAATAATAATATTAAACATATTACTTATTACGAAATAAACAATTGTAAGTATAATAAGGTTTCTATGAATTATAATTAAACTCCTTTTTGGAGTTTTAATTTGATTTTAACATAAAATTTTATATGAACATAAATAAAGAAATTAAAGAAAGAGACTTGGGTATTTATTTAGCATCCGCTTTTATTATTTCAAGTGTTTTTAATCTTGTGGGAAATAATCAAATAAAAAATAGTTTATCCGAAAAAACCGATTCAATGACCGGTAAAATTTTGATTTTAATTGGCTTAATAGTTTTAATTATTATTTATTTAGTTCTAATTAATCATGATTATGATAATTATATTAATGCTGAGGAATATGGACATGATCCCAACGATGAAGTCGTTAAATTAATTGCCGATGTAATTGTTTTAATCGGGTTTTTACTAGTTTTATATTACTTTTTCTTAACTGCTTTTAAAGATGATGATTTAATAGTCACTTAAATCAAATCTCTTTATAAATTGATTTAAATAAATCTTTTTCGCTATTTTCTGACATTTCGTTTTTTAATTCAGGTAAACCATTTAATGAAGATAAACCAAAATAATCTAAAAATTCGCTAGTTGTTTTATATAAATTGGGATTTCCGGGCAAATTACTTTTACCAGATATTTTAATTAATTCTCTGGCCATTAATTTTCTAACTATATGAGAACTTTCAATTCCGCGCATTTCATTAATTTCAATTCGCGTAATGGGTTGATTGTAAGCAACAATCGCTAAAGTTTCTAAAGCTGCATTACTTAATGTATCGTCTCTTCTATCAATAATTAATTTTTGATAATATTCCTTATGTTCTTTTTTAGTAGTTAATTTAAATACATTTCCTAAAAAAGATATTCTGATCCCCCTTGATTCACTATCATATGCTGTCCTTAATTCTTTTAAATACCTTTTAGCATCTTCTAATGATACCTCTAATATTTCACTAATTTTTTCTAAAGATAATCCTTCATCGCCTACGGCAAATAATAATCCTTCTAATATTGCAATTTTATTCATTAAAAAATCCCTTCTATAAATATATTTTCAAAATTGTTTTCTTGATATATTTTAATTTCTTTTTCCTTACTTAAATTTAAAATTGAAAGGAAAGTAACAATTAATTCTTCTTTCGTATTATTTTCAAATAAATCAAAAAAAATTAATTTTTTTCGAGCCTTTAATATATTTTTAATATATTTTGTTTTATCTTCCACACTTAACTCTTTTTTGGTTATTTTAGTATTAATTGGTCGATTATATTCTTCTCTTTTTTGAAGTTCTAAAAATGCCATGATTAAATCATCCAAGGAAATTTCTTTACTTAATTTTTTTTCTTCTAAAAATTCAGTTAAATTTTCCGGATCTTTAGTCAAATAATCTTTTCGATTTTCTTCAAAATTTCGCATTTTATGACACACATTTTTATATTTTTCATATTCAATTAATTTTTTCTTTAAATCATCTTCACTATTTATTTCATATTCATCATCATTAATTTCTTTATCATTGATTAATAAACGACTTTTTAAATGAATTAATTCGGCAGCCATTACTAAATATTCACTAGCGTTATTTAAATCAAATTTTTCTAAAGAATTAATAAATTCTAAATATGATTCAATAACTTTATTTATATCAATTTCATAAATATCCATTTTAGCTGATTTAATTAAATGAAGTAATAAATCTAGCGGTCCTTCAAAATCATTAATTGTTACCTTCATCATAAACCCCTTTAATTACACACAAAATCATTAGCCTCTAGTTCAAATTTAATTATGTTGGGCAAAGTATTTAATAAATAAAAATAATTATTAGATAAATCGCGGACATTTTTTACTAAATTTAAATTTAAATGAGCTACAAATCTCATTGTTTCGGCAATTTCAATGCTAGCCTTTATTCCCTCTTTTTCATTATAAGTATTATTTAATTCGGTATAATATAATACTTTTTCTGGAAAATCATCAGCAATGTAATTAACTTCATCTTTTAAACCATATAATTTATCTTCTTCAAAAAAATAAGTTATAGTTTCATGGGCGGATGTACAAGTTAGTTCACTTCTTTTATTATCATCTTTATTTAATAAAACATTTGGGTATTCATCTGTCGCTATTTCTCTTAATTTAAAATAATTAATGCTACTAACATTTATAACATATTCATAGTTTTTAACTGTTTTTGGAGCAAGATTAATTTTTTCAATCATGATTCTTTTTAATAAAGTATTATCTTCTGAATATATTTCTAAATAATAATTATATTTTGCTAAATCAAAATAATCATCATGAATACTATTTAATGAATATTTTAAAGTGTTATTTTCAAAATTTATATTGTTTAATTTAAATATTTCTGAACTTATTTCCCCATTTATAACATACGGTATTATTTTTGTTTCTTCTTTTTCTTCAATTTCATTATTATTGTTATTGTTATTGTTATTGTTATTATTATTAGGAAGATTATTAATTCCAACATCTTTACCTAATAATTTATTTATTTCTAATGATATGTCTGGTAAATAAATAACAAATGTAATAAATATTAAGAAAATAATTATCATTGGCCAGATACTTCTTTTTTTATTACCTAATTCACCAATTAC
This sequence comes from uncultured Muribaculaceae bacterium, assembly GCA_964404455.1. Lineage (GTDB taxonomy): Bacteria > Bacillota_I > Bacilli_A > RF39 > UBA660 > CAKOSP01. The sequence goes on from CAYOJY010000068.1 coordinate 2,970, forward strand.
AGTTGGGGTTAGTTCATTTTTATTTATTTCTACATTTTTATTTTTCTTTGCCATAACATCACCTTTCTAGCCTCTTCAATTATACAATAAATAATATTTTTAAACAAGAAAAATACTAGCATTCACTAGCATTTGTACATAAATTATTTTGTAAATTTTTAATCATTTGATTATATATATCATATAATTCCTTTTGTTCCGCTTGATTTAATTTTATAAATGGATCTTTTTGAGACTCCACGGTAACCTCATGAAATCCAATAATATTCCCTTTATTTATTCCCACAACAGTCGGGGCATATAATCTAGTTTTTTTGGTATTATGCTTTTTATTTTTGCTATCAGTTACATAATACTTTTGTAAATTATCACCTAAAATATTTAGAATTTCATAGTATGAATCATTACCTTTTTTCGTTTCCACTATTTTTTTATCAACATATTCATAAGTATTTCGAATATTTTTAATATTAACATAATAAACTTTTTGATCATTATCATTAGCGGATTTTAATAATGTTTC
>CAYOJY010000069.1:0-3349 GCA_964404455.1 uncultured Muribaculaceae bacterium
ATCCTGAGACACTTCCTACTGTGACATAACTTAAACCAGGTAATGTATTTAATATTGCTCCACTTGGATCAGTTATTGTTAATATTAATTCTGCTGTTTTAGCTTCTGTTGTATATTCATAATTGTTTTCTGATACATTAAAATATACATTATAGTTTTCACTCGCCGTATTAGTATTTGAGTTTGCTATAAGTGTTGCACTACTTAATGTTTCTCCTGATAAGTTACCGGCATCTTGTCCAAAATTATCCTGAGTTGCTAAAATACTTACAGGTGTTCCACTCGTAAATGTTAGTTTATCAGTTGTTTTAGCTTCTACATTGATATTAGTTGTAGCGCCTCCTCCCACACTTGCGGCAAAATACGCAAAAGTTACTCCGATTGCCGTTAAGAATACGGCGGTTATAGCAATGATGCTATATATTTTTTTATTTTCCAAATTTGTTTCCTTCTTTCCTAGAATAAATAATACTACATATTTTTTAATTTGACAAGTATTTTTATCAAATTTGACAAATAATGTAAAAAGTCATCAATGATAAATAGAATTTTCACTCCCCACTCAATGTTGGAGAACCGAATTTTTATAAATATTCAACAATATTAACACTATTTTTTAGTTTTTCAATTAAATCTTCTTTTTCATAACGATCAAATATTTCTTTAAAAGTACTAAAATCCAGTAAAAACATATCGTAAAATTTTAAATATATTTCCTTGTAATTTTCAATCCCTAATTCTTTAAGATAAGAAATATTATTTATTACTAATTTTTTTTGTTCTTCAGACATTTTTTTTAATTCTTGAGGAATACTATCATTTAAAGTTGTAATTTGTTCTTTACTAAAATCTAAATTTTCTAAAAATTTCATGCTATTTTCCTCTCTTCGCCTTCATTCATTCGATTAATAATAGCAAATTCTTTTTTTATGACATCTTTAATAATTTCTTTTTCGTCAACTGATAGGTTTCGGCCAAAAATAATAGAACTATATACAACTAATTCATCATTGGGAATATTGCTAGTTACCAGTTTAATTAAATTATCATATATTATATCTATTTCATTATTAATCATGCCATTTAAAGTTGCTAATATTTGATTAATTGAATTGGATAATACTTCATACCTTTGATAGGTTTCATCAGTCAAACCAATTGTTTGTGGCTTTGATAAAATGGAAATAATTAAATTATCATCCAGATTATTTATTCTTTCTTGTTTATCAATTGGCTCTTGGCTGATTTCATTAATAACCGGCTCCTCGTTTATTTGATCTTTTTGTAAAACAAATATACGGCTCTTTAATAATTTTAAAGGATCTTTATTTATTTCTTCTATAAAACCTAAATCTTTGGCATAATTAAGCCTTTCATTCAATTTCATTTCTTCTAAAAATGCAATCTTCATGTGAGAACCCTTTTTTAATGCCATATCAAATTCTGCTAAAATTTGTACAGTTTTTTTAATTTGCTCTATATTTAATAAATTAAGTGTTGCTCCAAACTTATAAAGTTGAGCTGCCTCCTTTTGGGGTAAACCTAATGCCCCTATTTTTTCCTTCATTAAAACTCCCTTCTTCCTAAAATGCCATTAAAGGTACTTTTTTAGGATCTAATCCACTTTCTTTTAGTGTATTAATTGAATTTATTAATTCTTCTAAATTATATTTTACCATTACATTTGGATTTAAATATATATCAAATGGTACTTTCCCAATTTCTAATAATATATTTATTTTATCTTTTAATTCGCTGTCATTGAACAATTCAACATTTTCAATAAATATATCTTTATTTATTTCTAATTCGGTAATTAATTTTATATTATCTTCAAATTTTGCCTTATTTAAATTTTTTTCGATATATTCTAAATCAGATGCAGTAAAATCAAGATAATCAAAACCTAATTCCTTCAATAATGCTTTTACATCAATTTCTTCTACCTCTACTTTTTCTTCTTCAACAATTGGAGCTTTGGTTTCTTCAATAGTTGCTATTTTTTCAGTTAAGTCTTCTTCAATAATATTATTTTTTGCCTCAGCAAATACATCAGAAAAACTTTTACCACTTTTTTTAACTTCTTTTATGTTTTCTTCATAATTAAATAATCCGTCCTCTGGAAACATTAAAATTTTGGCAGCTTCTCGTTGTTCTTCATCAGTTAATTCAAACTTAGCAAGTAATGATGTTAATTCATCTCTAGTAATATTAATATTACCATTTAATGATAAATTAAAATATTCATTTAACTTGTTTTGATTTGATAATGCTTCATCTTTTCTAATAGCTAATTCATCAATCATTGTAATTGCGTCATGCATTTCTTTTTCAATTGAACTTAAGTTTTCCATTGACGATAAATTATCGCGTTTAACTAAATCAATTACTTCTGGTAAATGCGTTTCAACTCTATTTTTAACTTCATCAGGATTAAAATCAATGTTTAGTTTTTCTAAAACAACATCAAAATCTGCTCGATTAATGTTTTTTAATACAGCAATTAAACTAGCACCTTCCTCAGCTAATAGTTTTTCTTCAGCAGTTAATTTTTGAATTTTAGACTCTAACGCATCTTTTTCCAATTTCGTTCTTGTCTTAGTATCTTCTGCTAATTTTTTTTCACTATCAATTTTTGTTAGTATTACACTATCTTCACTTTTCAAATTATATAATTTGTCTAATAATGTTTTTACATCCAAACTAATATTTTTCATATCATCACCCTTTGTTATCTTAAAATAATTATAACAAAGTATATTTTTAAATGCAATACCCAAAAATTAAATTTATTTTTATTGTTATAGTTTAGGTAGCAAAAACCTTATAAATTAAAAAAAATATTTTCATAAAAATATATAAAATTTGCATAAATATAATATTTTCAATATTTAGCCTACTATTTATTCAATTGTTTTACTTCAACTGTAACAACGACATTGAGACTTTTAAACCAAAATTTGTATACATTTATTAATTTAATATATTGTTTCTTTCATCAAAATTATTTTTATCAATTATGCAAGAACAGATTTAAAAAATATATTACATAATAAATTCGATTTAAACCAAGTTTAATATAATTTCTAAAAAATAAAACACCCCTTGGTCAATGCATTGACCAAGGAGTGTTATTTTACGTTTCTTCAAACTATTTAAAATTGCTGAAGTTTCGGCTGTGATGATAAGGCATCTTCCTATATATTCAGATTGACAACTAAGCTTTTTCTCTTCGCCAAATTAATTTATCACATACGGATTATTCCATGTTCCGTTCCCACTTGACGAATAAATATCAGATGACAGAGAAACTACCGCCCGTACGCTAGCACCACTACCATTCACACTA
>CAYOJY010000070.1:0-3280 GCA_964404455.1 uncultured Muribaculaceae bacterium
TAGGTTTTTTAGTACCATATTTACTTCGACCTTGTTGACGCTTATCAACACCGTGGGTATCCATTGTTCCGCGAATAATATGGTAACGAACACCGATTAAATCTTTAACACGGCCCCCTCTTATTAATACAACGCTATGTTCTTGTAAGTTATGTCCCTCACCCGGAATATAAGCATCTACTTCTTTTCCATTGGATAATCTTACCCGGGCATACTTACGCAAAGCTGAATTAGGTTTTTTAGGTGTTTTAGTACCAACCTTAATACAAACGCCTCTTTTTTGCGGGCTGTTTGTTTCTGTTTGTTTTTTTCCTAAAGTATTATAGCCAATATTCAATACCGGACTTTTACTTTTACAAATTTTTGTACCGCGACTCTTTTTTACAAGTTGATTAATTGTTGTCATTTTTCTCCTTTCATTAACACACATCCAGGTGTATCATTTTTGATTTTAAATTATATTCTACTAATGTAGAACTAATTAAAAGCACGTTGTTAATATATCATTGTTTCAGGGTTTTTGTCAATAAGATTTATTAAATTTGGTTATAAAGTGCATGAATAAAATAAATTGCTACTAAAAGGCAAACAAATAAACCGCTCATTAAAATTAGCATGGCAGATAACCCCCACCCATTTTTATTTAATTTCATAATATATCACTTAATATATTATATTACATTTTATTGTTTTTTTCCAACAAATTATGTCTTTAATATCTTTTTTCCATAAAAAAACAAATTGTAGCATAACAACTTGTTTATTTTATTAAACTAATTCGACTTCTGCTCCAGCTTCAGTTAATTGAGTTTTAATTGCTTCTGCTTCAGCAACAGGAATGTTTTCTTTAATATTCCCACCATTATCTACTAATGCTTTTGCTTCAACTAAACCTAAACCGGTTAATTCTTTAACAATTTTAATAACTGCAATTTTATTAGCCCCAGCTGATTTTAATGCTACTGTTTTTGAAGTTGGTCCCTCTTCAACTGCTGATGCAGCTGCCGGAGCCGCTGCTAAAGCTGATGGATCAATTCCAAATTCTTCTTTCATTGCATCAACAAATTCTTTAATTTCAAGAAGCGTCATTTCTTTTAAAGCGCTTATAAAATCCTCTTTTTTTAATTTTGCCATATTATTCATCCTTCCCTTCTAATTTTTCGGCATATAGATTTAGACAAATCGCTAAATCTCTAACATACTGGATCATTCCTCCAGCTAGCATAGTAAGTAATCCTTCTCTTGATGGTATTTCAGCATATTCTCTAATTGCATTAATATCTGCGACCGAACCACTAATAATACCAACTCGAATATCTAATTTTTTGTTTTTCTTAGCAAATTCAGAAATGATTTTAATTGGTTCTAATAAATCTTTACCAAATAATACTGCATTAGGTCCTGCTAAAAATTCATTCATATCTAATTTTAATTCTTCCACCGCTCTTTTAAGCAATGTGTTTTTGTATACTTTCACTTCAGAATCAATTTCAAATAATTGTTTTCTTAGTTCGGTTAAGTCTGAAACTGTTAATCCTTGGTATTGAAAAATAACTACTGATTCGCTATTCTTAATGCGATCGACAATTTCATTAACTTTTTTTCTTTTTTCTTCAAGAATTTTTTGACTTGCCATATTTCCTCCTTTTTTTATTAGAAAAGCTTCCCCATGGGAAGCTTAAAATATCAAAAATTTAAGATTCCCTCGGCAGGATTATTAAAACTTTTGTTCCCTGCTTTCTTCGGTTGGTCTGCTTTTTCTAAGTGTTATTATAATATATTATATATTAAATGTCAAAACTATTCTTATCTAATTTAATTCCAGGACCCATTGTACTGGTTAAAGTAATACTTTTAATAAAATGTCCTTTAACCGCTGATGGCTTAACCTTGGAAATAGTTGAGATAACATAGTTTATGTTTTCGGTTAATTTATTTTCCGTAAAAGAAACTTTACCAACAATTGTATGAACATTTCCAAATGAATCGTTTTTATACGTAACCATTCCACTTTTAATATCTTTTACAACATTAGCTGGTTTATTAGATACGGTTCCCGTTTTAGGATTTGGCATTAGTCCGCGCGGTCCTAAAATATTACCTATTTTCCCCACTTCCGGCATTAAATCAGGTACAGCAACAATAATATCAAAATCAAACCAATTTTCATTTTTAATTTTATCCATTAAATCTTTATCACCAACATAATCTGCCCCAGCCGCTTTAGCTTGTTCAGCTAATTCGCCTTTAGCAAATACTAAAACTTTTTTAGTTTTGCCAGTTCCATTAGGTAAAACTAATGATCCCCTTAATTGTTGATCAGATTTTTTAGCATCAATATTAAGATTAAAAACTAATTCAATAGTACTATCAAACTTGGTTGTTGAAGTCTTTTTAACTAATTCAATTGCTTCTTTAGCATTATATAATTTGTTTTTTTCAATATTTTTTAATGCTTCCACATATTTTTTACCATGTTTTTTCATATTTTCCTCCTAACTGTGGTTTATTAGCGGATTTGTTTTTGCAAATATTTTTATTCTGTTTCTTTATCTTCAGTTGAAACTTCTTCTAATTCTTTATTAGCAGCTTCAATGACATTTGCTTCCATTTCAGCAAGCTCTTCTTCACGTTTTGCTCTTTCAAGTTCTTCATTTTTAGCGTCTTTTTCTTGTTCAGCCAGCTCGGCATCATTTAAACCTTTAACTGCAATACCCATGTTACGAGCGCTTCCAGCAATAATATTCATTGCTGATTCAATATCATTCGCATTTAAATCCACCATTTTTAACTCGGCAATTTTTTTCAAATCTTCTTTTAAAATTGTTGCAACAACTTCATTAGCGCCTTTTTTACTTCCCTTGTCAACTTTAGCTGCTTTTTTTAATAAAAATGCCGCTGGGGCAGTCTTTAATATGAATGTAAAACTACGATCATCATATATCGAAATTTCACAAGGAACAATATCGCCCATTTTGTCACGAGTTTCTTCATTAAATTTTGAACAAAAATCTTGTAAATTAATTCCAGCAGGACCTAGTACTGTTCCAACGGGTGGAGCAGGGGTTGCTTTTCCTCCAGGAATTTGAATTTTAATCTTTTTTACGACTTCTTTCGCCACGAAAACACCTCCTATAAAATTTTTTCGCGTTATGTGGTTTGGGCAAATCCGCATTCCCTCCCACAAAACATAATTATATAAAAATATATAATTGTATTTTAAATAATATCACACAACTGATGTTTATTCAACTAAAAACGCTTATATATTAAAAATATA
>CAYOJY010000071.1:0-3187 GCA_964404455.1 uncultured Muribaculaceae bacterium
CTATTTGTATACAAATAGTAACTATTGGTTAGGTTCGCCGTCTAATTTCGGTGGTTATAGTTATTTTGCTATTGAGTTTCTTGTGAATTCTGCCGGTAATCTAATTTATGGCAATTATGTGTATGGTACCCTTGGCGCACGTGTGGTAGTTTCTCTGTCATCTGATATCTCTTCAACAAGCGGGAATGGTACATGGAATAATCCATATGTGATAAATTGATGCCGGAGAGAAAAAGTCCTGTCGTAAATCTGAACAATTGTGACGACACCATGTTGTCACAACCGAAAAACTAAATTTTAGAGAAAGGATATGGAATTTACTTTAGTAATTTACAGTTGGTCTAACGTGGTAAAATTTATTGACAACTAATCTCTTTATGTGGTATATTATTATCTTCATTAATAAGGAGTGAACTTAGTGGAAAGATATTTTTTAATTTTAGAGAAAAGACCTGGAGATTTTATGCCGATAGATATATCGTTGTTAAGTATGGGTTTTAATTCGTTAAATAATATTGAATTGATTGATAAATATACTGAAGTTTTTTTAAAAGAAGAATTAATAGATAATATAAAAAAAGCCAATATTGTAACTGATGATTATTTGAATGGTAAATTATATATTATTGATGAGAAAAAAAATAAATATCCAGTTGTTTTTAAAAAAACATTTTTTAATTTTGATGTTATTGAATTTATTTATTATAATATTGAAAATAAAGATTTGATGAATACAATTTATAATTTGTATCAAAAAAATGCTAAAAATAATTTAGAAATAGATGTTAATGATTTTAAAGTAGCAATTGAAAATAAAGATATTGCTAAAATAATTTTTCATTTACAGATGCTGCCTTATATAAAATTAAGATGCATTAAATTTTATATTAAAGAAAAATTAATAAAAAACACTAAAAAGTGAAAAAATTTTTAAATATTTTTAAATTTATAGTATAATATATAAAGAGAGTAGGTGAATAGCATGTTTAAAAAGAAAAATGAAATTGATACTGAAGGGGTTAATGATTTAATAACTTCTAGTCGAAAGATTATGAAAATCATGTATATTTTAGTGATAATTGCGGGAATTTCTACTATTGTATATATTGGAAAACAATTACATTTATTTTCGTTCTTTTTTGCTATTTTAAGAGTTATTTCTCCATTTTTTATTGGTTTTGTTATTGCCTGGTTGTTTAATCCATTAGTTAATAAGATGGCCGGAAAAAATATTCCTAAAGTTTTAGGTGGAATAATAGTTTATGTTTTAATATTTATTTTTATATTTTTATTTGTTAAATTATTTATTCCTATTATTTATAATCAAATAAATGAATTTATTAAAATATTACCTAATGTCATAACTAAAATAACTGATTTTATTAACAACTTTTTTAATAAGTTTGAGGCGAGTGGTATTGATTTATCTTCAACGAGAGATACAATTTTAACAAATTTACAAAATATTACTGGAAATATGGCCGCTGATTTACCTAAGAATATTATTAATAGTGTAGTTTCTTTATTTTCAGGCTTGTGGGAAATTTTAATAGGTTTAATTATAGGATTTTATATGTTGATTGATTTTGATAATATTACAAATCAGTTAATTAAAATAATACCTAGAAAACATCAAAGAGAAGTGGTAAAATTATTAAATAATGTTGGTGTTGAAGTTAGAAAAACGGTAAATGGGACCCTTTTAGTGGCAAGTATGGTATTTGTATGTGATACGATAGGGTTTGCTATTGTTGGTTTAGATGCCGCTTTATTAATAGGTTTATTTTGTGGTATTACGGATTTGATTCCATATATTGGTCCATATATAGGAACAGGAGTCGCGGCTTTATTAGGATTTACGCAAAGTCCGATTATTGGTATAGGCGTATTAATTATTGCTATTATTGTTCAATTTTTAGAAAGTTATGTTCTTCAGCCGGTTGTAATGAGTAAAGCGGCTGAACTTCATCCGGTAGTTATTATTGTAGGATTATTAGTATTTGGTTACTTATTTGGGATAATAGGGATGCTTGTTGCTACTCCTTGTTTGGCTATTATAAAAGTTATTTATCGTTTTTTTGCTGAAAAATATAATTTTTTCAATGAAAAAGTCAAATCAGGAATTGAAATATAAATTAAAATGTGATATATTAATTTTGTAATCGATGATAAAAGAATAAATATGTATAAAAATTTGATAGAGAGTTAATGTTAGGTGCAAATTAACAATTTAGTATATATTTTGCTGCTTTTAGAGATTAATCGGTAAAAAACCGTTATTGAATTAAGTGAAAAAAAGGATGGTACCGTGCATTAGTCACTCCTTGGTAGTATTCTTTTTTATTTTTTAAAGGAAAGGGATGGGAAAAATGAAAATATTTTTAATATCAGGAAAAGCAAAAAGTGGAAAAGGTGAAGTTGCTAAAATAATCAAAGAGTATTATATTTATAAATTGGAAAATAGTGTTATTACCCAATTTAGTAAATATTTGAAAATGTTTGCTCGTGAACTAACAGAATGGGATGGCTCAGAAGCAACTAAACCAAGAAAATATTTACAAAATTTAGCGAAAAGTATTCGGAAAATTGATGTAGATTATTTTATTAATAATATGTTGGAAGATATGGATGTTTATGCGGAATTTGTTGATAATGTAATTATTTCGGATGTTAGAATGCCTAAAGAAATTGAAATATTAAAAGATTCTTATGAAAATGTGTATTCAATTCATGTTGAAAATCAATTTGGTGAATCAGATTTATCGGTTGATGAACAAATTGATATAACTGAAGTAGCTTTAGATAATTATACTAATTTTGACTTTATTATTGTAAATGATGATTTGGCAAAATTAAAAGATAAAGTATTTAAAATTTTAGAAGGGATAGAATAATGAAAAAAATTTCATCAAGAGAATTACGGAATTTATATTTTGATTTTTTTAAAAGTCAAAATCATAAAGTAATCGCATCAGCTTCTTTAATACCCGAAAATGATCCGACAATTTTATTTACTACTGCTGGAATGCATCCTTTAGTGCCTTATTTATTAGGAGAAAAACATCCTCAGGGAAAAAGATTATGTAATGTGCAAAAATGTATTAGAACAAATGATATTGATGAAGTAGGAGATTTTTCCCATCTAACTTTTTTTGAAATGTTAGGTAATTGGTCTTTAGGGGATTAT
>CAYOJY010000072.1:0-3072 GCA_964404455.1 uncultured Muribaculaceae bacterium
GTGGAGCAATATTAAATACATTACCTGGTTTAAGTTATGTCACAGTAGGAAGTGTATCAGGATTTGATATGACTGAATATAGTGGTTTAATAAGAATATCAGAGGCTCAAGCAATAAGTACAACATCATCAACAACTGGAACAACTCAGGATTGGCAAGCAACAATTACTTTTATCAATTTAGAAAGTGATCAGGCTCAAAACCAAGGAAAGACATTTTCGGGTCAATTAAAACTGCAAAAAGAAGAAATACCAATCCCAACATTATCTGAAGCAATATTAGCTAATAATGGTGGAGTTACAGCTATCACAGCTAAAGGTAGTCCAAACTTTGCAACAGCAGCAACCACTAATGAAGGAATGTATGCAATGGCAGATGATTATGGAACAAGCTATTACTTTAGAGGAGCTGTCGATAATAATTGGGTAAAATTTGCCGATATATATTGGCGAATCGTGCGAGTGAATGGCAATAATAGTGTAAAACTAATCTATAGTGGAGCAACAGCCCCAACGGAAAATGAAAAGTCCGTAATGATAGGAGAAGGAACGCAAATAACAACCCAGGCATTTAATTCAAATTGTGATAGTGCCGAATATGTTGGATATATGTATACTTTAGGAGAGCAGCGAGGCTTAGGAACAGCGAGTGTAATGAAAACATACTTAGAAAGCTGGTATTCCAATAATTTAGCAAGTTATGATAATAAAATAGCTGATACAATATTTTGCAATGACCGAAGCACATATTCTGGTACAATAAATGGAATAGAAAAAACAGGAAATGGAATAGGAACAATAAATACATGGTTTGGAGCAGCGAGAAGATTAGCAAAAGAAAGTTCAGGATATGGACCAATTGGAACAGGTTCAAGTCTAATATGTCCGCATAAGGATGATGCGTTTACGAAATTAGATACAGTTAGAGGAAATGGAAAATCATTGCAAAAGTTAGGATTATTAACTGCTGATGAAGTTTCGGTTGCGGGTTTAGCGTATTACACAAATAATAATAGTAATTATTTATATACAAATAATTATTATTGGCTAGGGTCTCCTAGTGATTATAATAATCTTATTGCATTTGGAATGGATGTGAGTACAGCGGGTTATATATTTGGATATACTGTAAACCATAATTTAGATGTTCGACCAGTAATTTCTCTATCAACTGATATCTCTTCGTCAAGCGGAAATGGAACGTGGAATAATCCATATGTGATAAATTAATTGAATATTAAAATTTAGATTAATTCTAAAAGATTATTTCAAATTTTAATTTTCTTTTTTTATTGAAAATAAACTAAAGCGGTTAATTTTTATGTTATTAAAAATAAAAATATGATAAAATTAAAGTATATTATGGAAAAGACGATAGAAGAATATTTAGAATATTTAGAACTGGAATTAAATTATTCAAATTATACGATAACAAGTTATCAAAGTGATTTGTTTGATTTTGCTTTATTTTTAAAAAACAATAAAATTAATTATTTAAAACTGGATAAAAATATTATCCGCAAATATTTAAAAAAACTGGATGAAGAAAAATTAAAAAATAAATCTATTGCCCGAAAATTAAGTGCGTTACGAATGTTTTATAATTATTTATTAGAATTTAAAATAATAGATTGCAATATATTAAATTCCATTTCTAATCCTAAAGTTGAAAAAAAATTACCCAATTATTTAAATTATCAAGAAATCAATGATCTATTAGAGGGTTTTGATAATAGCATTTATGGCATCAGAAATCGTTTGATTTTGGAAATGCTTTATTCTACAGGTCTTAGATTAAGTGAGATAAGTAATGTAAAATTAAATGATATTAATCAAAAAGATAAAATAATTAAGGTAATGGGTAAGGGGGCTAAAGAAAGAATTGTCTATTATGGAAAATATGCTGAAAAATTTTTAAATTTATATTTAGGTGAAGCTAGACAAATATTTTTAAATAGTAAATCTAATGAATATTTATTTATTAATAAATTTGGTAATAAATTAAGTAAAAGTTCTATTGAAAAAATAGTTAAAGAAAGTACTAAGCAGATCAGTTTAAAACATAATATCAGCCCCCACACATTGAGGCATACATTTGCTACTCATTTACTCAATAATGGCGCTGATATTAAAACCGTTCAAGAATTATTAGGGCATTCAAGCTTAAAAGCAACCGAAATTTATACTCATGTAACAAATGAAAGAATAAAAGAAGTATATTTACATACTCATCCACGAAAAGAAAGGAAAGATGAACAATGAAAAAATATGTTTACAGTTTTAAAGAAGGAAATAAAGATATGAAAAATATTCTGGGCGGAAAAGGAGCTAATTTAGCTGAAATGACCCACATTGGGTTACCAATTCCGCAAGGATTTATTATTTCTACTGAAGCTTGTCTAAAATATTATGAAGATAATATGCGGTTATCGGATAATTTAATTAGAGAAATCGAAGATAAAATAACTGAATTAGAAAATTATACCAATAAAAAATTTGGTGATTTAAAGAATCCGCTTTTATTATCTATAAGAAGTGGAGCTAGAGCGAGCATGCCAGGAATGATGGATACAGTTTTAAATTTAGGATTAAATGATGAGGTTGCTCATAGTTTTAGTAAAATAACCAATAATCCTCGTTTTGTTTATGACAGTTATCGGCGCTTTATTCAAATGTTTGCTGACGTTGTGATGGAAATTCCTAAAAGTTCTTTTGAAAGATTATTTGATAAAATTAAAGAAGAGTTAAAAATAAAAAATGATAGTGAATTAAAAGAAAATGATTTAAAGGAAATTGTGAAAATATATAAAGAAGAATATCAAAAACTAACTAATAAATCATTTCCTCAAAATCCTAATGAACAATTATATTTGGCAATTCAAGCAGTATTTAAATCCTGGAATAATGAAAGAGCCATAACCTATCGTCGCATAAACGACATTCCCTCAAACTGGGGAACTGCCGTTAATATTCAAGAAATGGTTTATGGTAATTTAAATGATTTATCAGGAACAGGAGTAGCTTTTACCAGAAATCCTTCAACAGGTGAGGCAAAATTATACGGTGAATATTT
>CAYOJY010000073.1:0-2963 GCA_964404455.1 uncultured Muribaculaceae bacterium
CTTTTTCACTCTTACAACTGTCAAAGTCGGGAAAAATACAAATATATTGCCAAAATATATTTTGTATAATATAATGATTTTAGAAAAGAGGCAAAATATGAAAAAATTTAAAAAATTAGGAATTTTAATTTTAGTTATGGCAATGTTTATTCAAGTAATACCTATGCCCCAAGTTTCGGCTTCACCACTGAATTATATTGATTTAAAGCTTTACTATAATGATGACACAGAGGTGGAACACCCTGATTGGTACAATCTTTTAAGAAAGGATAAGTTTAGTAATGAAAATCCTTTAAAAATAAAATTAAAACAAAGCTTTTTATTAGATCAAGATTATGATATTAAAGTAAAAATAGCCAGAATAAGTGGCGAACATTGTAGTTTTGATGCTGGTAAAACAACATGTACATATGATAATTATACTGAAGTTTATGATAAAACTTTTAGTGACATCAACGGTTTATTATTAAATAATGGTTATTTTATAACATTAGATACCTTGGACTATACATTATTTGATGAAACTATGGATAATCCAACATATTCGATAGATTATGCTTATAAATTTTTTATATCCATAGATGATGAAGATTTCTCGGTAACCGGAAACGACCGTTTTGTTTTCAAAGAACCTGGAGAAACAAACTTATTTTTAATGTATGATAACGGAAATAAAAATCTTAACATCAGAGCTGGAGAATCGGGTAGTTTTGGTGGTTTCACATTAAATGAAGTACCTAAAGATTATATTGACGCAGATAGAAATTTATATATTCATTCTTATGGTAAAAATTATGATGAAAGTAAAACATATACTTATTATAATTATTTAGTGGGTAATGAATGGTGGAATGAGGATATTTCCAGTGATTTATTAGCTACTGGAGATGTTTCAGGAAGTCAATTAAATACAACTGGACTTATTTATGAAATAAGTGGTACTAATTTAGCAAAAATAAATACTAAGCCCACTTTTTTACAGGTAATTAAAGATAGCAGCGGAAAAGTAGTTTCGATTTCGGGTAATCACTTACAACTTACAAATAATTTAACACTATTATCAGCTCAAATATCTTCTAATGGCAAGAATGTATTTCAACAAGTAGAATCTTTATTTTCAAGTAGATATTTATCAACTAATATTGCTCCAATTCAAATTAATTTACATGGGATTGGTTTTGAAGATAAAGACTATGATTACAAAGTAATTATAGACGAAATCTGTACTGATAGTATTTGCGGACCTTCGGTAGCAACTCAAACGGGAAAAATTAAAGGTAAAGATATTAATGACGGTGAAACTCTAATCACTCTTGATCAAATTACTGGAATAGATTATGATTTGCAAATAATATTTTTAATTACGGATAGTGAAGGTAATGGAAGTGATGTAATGTTAGAACTTGTTTATGTTGCCAGCAGTGATTACTTTAATACTACCAATTATTTTGTGGATAATAATAAAGATATTATTAAAAATATTGGCATAAATACTAATGCGGATTCTATGATTAATAACATGTCATCGAGTTATAATTTATCTATATATGATCAAAATAATAATAAAGTTGCTAATACTGCAAAAGTGGGGACAGGAATGTTTTTAAGAGCAAGTAATGAACATGATAATCCATTATTTGAAGGTCAATTAGCGGTTAAAGGTGACGTTACTGGTGATGGTGATATCAGTTTAACTGATGTGGTTAAAATTAAACGACATGCTGCAGATTTAGAAGAATTACAAGATATATATGAAGTTGCGGGAAATATTACTGGAAGTGGTAATATTGGTTTAACTGATGTAGTTAAAATGAGTAGACATTATTCAGGATTGGAGACTATTCAATAATGAAAAAAATACTTTTAAGTTTATGTTTATTTATGTTTGCCACAAATGTTTATGCTGCAGATTTTACTACTAAAATAACCGGAAATAATGATTTTAGTAATACAATAACATTAGAGGTTAAAGTAGATGGTTTTAATGGTATTTCTGGTTCTTGTAATGGTTTATGTGGCTTTAGTGCTAATATAAATTATGATAGTTCTAAAATTAAATTAGATAGTATGGCAGCCATGAATGATTTTGATTTAACAATTGGTAATAAAATATTATTAATAAAAAATAATGGAGTATCAAATGGAACTTCAATATTAAAATTAACGTTTTCTAATTTAGCACTTGCGGTTGATGAACAAACTACTATCACAATTAATAATGTTTTAGGAAGTGATGGCAGCAATGATTTTGCTGGAGTATCTTCGACTAAAACGATAAAATATATTAAAGAAGTAGTTACTACTCCTAAAAAATCTACAACTAAGACAACAACTAAAAGTAAAACTGTAGCTAATAAAGTTGCACAATCTAGTAATAGTACTTTAAGTAATATTGAAATAAGTAATGGAAATATTACTTTTGATAAAAATATTTATTCTTACAATATTGTTGTTGATAATAATGTTGAAAGTATAAACATAACTGCTATTGCCGAAGATGATAAGGCAACAATTGAAGGAATAGGTAATAAAACCTTAGCTATTGGAACTAATACTTTTATGATTAAAGTTGTTGCTGAAAATGGTGATTTTAAAGAGTATACTTTAAATATAACGAGAGATGCTGCAGATAATGAAATTGATCTTCAAGAAAATAATGTGATTGAAGATGAAAAGGATAATAAATCAAAATATACCATTGCTTTATTTTCAATTACTGGTCTAGCAGTAGCTGGTGGTATAATTTATATTTTAACTAGAAAAAGAAAATAAATAAAAATTACTTAAGAAAACAGAAATAATTATTTTCTGTTTTTTAATTTTGTTTAAAAACATTTGCGATATATAAATTTTACATGATATAATTAGTTTAGTTGCGAGAGTGGCGGAAGTGGTAGACGCGGCAGACTCAAAATCTGCAGAAGTTATGCTTCGTGAGGGTTCAAGTCCCTTTTCTCGCACCA
>CAYOJY010000074.1:0-2946 GCA_964404455.1 uncultured Muribaculaceae bacterium
CATTAGTAACTGCCTGTCTTTTAGCAATTTCTCCCACTAATTCTTCATTTCCTTTAAACGCCACTACCGAAGGTGTTGTTCTATTTCCTTCCGCATTGGGAATAACTTTTGGTTCTCCCCCTTCTAATACAGATACACATGAATTTGTTGTACCTAAATCAATTCCAATCATTTTACTCATTTTTATCATTCCTTTCTTTCTTATTCACTTACTTTAACCATTGCTGGTCTAATAACTTTATCTTTATACATATATCCTTTTTGTAACACATCTATTACAACACCAGGCAACACATCATTAATTTTTTCGGTTAAAACCGCTTGGGCTTTAAACGGATCAAATTCTTCATTCAAACATTTAATTTCCATAACCTCTAAGTCAGTTAAAATACTAATTAAACTAGCATAAATCATTTCAAATCCATCTAAGAATTTTTTAATTTCATTGTTCACATTACTATTTAAGGTAATAGCCCGTTCAAAATCATCAGTTATATCTAATATTTTTTTAATTAAATCTTCACTTTCATATTTTTGAATTCTTGTAATTTCTTCATCATGACGTCTTTTCGTATTTTTAACCTCTGCCATCGCTCTTAAAAATTTATCGTTAAGCTCAGCATAATCTTTCTGCATTTTCACAATTTCTGAATTTTTGTCTTTTTTTGTTTTAGGTTTTATGTCCTTTTCCACATTTAGCCGCCTTCCTTTCTATTTTCTATTGCTTCATCAACATACTTTAATAAACTAATAATTTTACCATAATCCATTCTTTTGGGTCCGATGATAGCTATTGTACCTTCTTCTCCCTCAGCTTTATATTTTTTTTGAACTATTGTTAGGTTTTCATCTAATTTATTTTCTTTCCCAATATATATTTCAATATCTTCATCATTAGAATTATCCACTACACTTTTAATAATAGCAAGATCATCAAGTTTATTAGCTAGTATTTTAATTTCTTTTGAATTTTGATATTCTGGTTGACTTAACATTTTAGCTTTACCACTTACATGAACATTGGCATCATTATTCGCAAAATCATTAAAAGCATTATAGAAAATATTATAAACCGTTTCATATTGATTTACTTCTTGAATAATTATTGGTTTTATTTCAAATTCCAATCTTTCACTAACCTGACTGATTGGTGTTCCAATTAATAATTTATTAATTATTTCACTTATTTTAATTATTTCTTTAATATTCGTACCGGAAGGTAAATTAAATTTCTTATTTTCTACAATCCCTTTATCAGTACATACAAGCGCCACAATTTTTGTTTCATCAAGCTTAATAATATCAACTTTTTGTAATAAATTATCTTCACTGTTTTTTCCTAAAACCACACTGGCATAATTAGTAAGATCACTTATTATTTCCATACACTTAGTGATCGTATCACTAATCTGCAATTCATTATTTGAAAATATTTTTTGTAACTTCAAAACATCTTTTCCAGTTAAATCCTCAGGCACCATCAAATTTTCTACATAATAACGATAACCCTTCTCACTGGGAACTCGTCCGCTAGAAATATGATTTTTTTCAATATAACCTAAATCTTCTAAATGAGCCATCTCATTTCTAATAGTAGCACTAGAACAATTAAATTTATAACATAAAGATTTTGAACCCACCGGTTTTACAGTTTTGATATAACATTCAACAATTTCTTTTAGTAAATCTTCCTGTCTTTTTTCCATGCGTCACCTTCTTTTAGCACTGCACTTTTAATAGTGCTAATCATATTATAATAGTATGTTTAGCACTTGTCAATATATAACTGCTAATTTTACATTTTTTGTAAAAAAGATATATTTACTATTTTAAATTCTTTAATTCTTGTTTTTCTTTTTCTAATTGTTCCTTTTCTTTAATGATTAATTCCTGTGGAGCTTTATTAATATAATTCACATTTTTTAATAATTCAATTCGTCGGGCAATCGATAATTCCAAAGAATTTATTTGCTTTTCTTTAGATATTTTATCAACTGCGGTTTCTTCTTTTTCAAAATAAATTGTCATACTAAAATTTTTAGTAAATACATTATACGCTTTTATATTAAGTGTATCTTCTGTTATTTTATCATTTATTTTTAAAATATTTTTAATTAAATCATAATTATTATCATTATTAATTTTAACTAATAACTTATTTGTTATTTTATTCTCTAATTTAATATTTCTAAAAATCTTAATAAATTCGATTTCTTCATCAATTAAAGCTTCCACTTCTAAAAATAATAAATTTTTATTATATAAAGGATAATCACTTATCATAATTGATTCGTGAGTTTTAATTGGTAATTTTAAATAAATTTCTTCGGTAATAAAAGGTGTGAAAGGATGAAGTAATTTTAAAATATTTTCTAAAACGTAAAGTAAAACTGATTTTGTAGTTTCACTATCTAAACTAAATTTTGCCATTTCAATGTAATTATCACAAAATTCACTCCAAATAAAATTATATAACTTGCTACCAACAATATTAAAATCATATCCTTCCATATTTTTTGTTACTTCTTTAATCGTTTTATTTAGTTTTGTTAAAATCCATTGATCTTTAAAATCAAGATTTATTAAATTTATTTCATTAACACTCACTGTATTTAATAAAACAAATCGGGAAGCATTCCATAATTTATTTAAAAAATTCCAGGAAGAAGCTACTTTTTCTTCATCATACCTTAAATCCATCCCCGATGATACCGCAGTAGTTAAAAAATATCTTAAGGCATCAGCGCCATATTTATCACATACATCCATAGGATCAACACCATTACCTAATGACTTAGACATTTTTTTACCATCTTTATCACGAATTAATCCATGAATCAAACAATCTTTAAATGGTCTTTCCTGAGTAAAATGAAGTCCTTGAAAAGTCATTCGATTAACCCAAAAAGGAATAATATCATAACCAGTAACTAAGACGTTATTTGG
>CAYOJY010000075.1:0-2892 GCA_964404455.1 uncultured Muribaculaceae bacterium
AAAGAAATGGCCATTGAATTATTTAAGCCCCATATTATTAATGGGATTGTTGAACGTGGTTTAGCTCATAACATTAAGGGTGCTAAAAAACTAATTGATTCACGTGATGAATCAGTTTGGGACATTGTGGAAGATGTTATCACAGAATATCCAGTTTTATTAAATCGGGCACCAACGTTACACCGTTTAGGTATTCAAGCATTTGAACCTAAATTAATTGGCGGTAAGGCAATTAGATTACATCCCCTTGTATGTACTGCATTTAATGCTGACTTTGACGGGGATCAAATGGCTGTTCATATTCCTTTATCGGAAGAAGCCAAGGCTGAAGCTCGTATTTTAATGATTGGCGCTAATAATATTTTAAATCCAAAAGATGGGAAACCAATCGTTACGCCTTCTCAGGATATGGTTTTAGGAAATTGTTATTTAACTATTGAAAAAGCCGGTTTAAAAAATGAAGGACATGTTTATAAGGATGCCAATGAAGCTTTAATGGCTTATGAGCGGAAAGATATTGCGTTACATACGAGAATAGTGGTTCCGGTAAAATCATTTAAATATAAATTATTTTCTGAAGATGTGATGAATAAGTATTTAGTTACAACAGTTGGTAAAATTAAGTTTAATGAGATATTACCTGATACATTCCCTTATGTAAATGAAGCAACCAAAGAAAATATTGAAGGTATAACTCAAAGTAAATTCTTTTTAGATATGGGAGTTAATATTCCTGAGGAAGTTGCTAAAATGGAATTAGTTAAGCCGTTTGTTCAAAGTAATTTATCCCAAATAATCTCTCAAGTATTTAAAAGATATAAAACGACAGAAACTTCTATGATGCTTGATAAATTAAAAAATTTAGGTTTTAAATATTCAACAGTGGCAGGGATTACAGTGGCTATTTCTGATATTATTCGCAGTAATCAAAAAGAAAATATTATTCAGGCATCTAAGGAAAAAGTTGAAAAAATTAATAAACAATATCAAAGAGGTTTAATTACTGATCAAGAAAGATATATAAGTGTTATTAATATTTGGTCAAACGCAACTGATGAAGTGAAAAATGAATTGAAAAAAATTTCTGAAAATAATTATGATAATCCATTATTTATGATGATGAACAGTGGAGCTCGTGGTAAAATATCTAACTTTACTCAACTTGCAGGGATGAGAGGATTAATGGCTAAACCAAGTGGAGAAACTGTTGAAATTCCAATTATTTCTTCTTTTATTGAAGGATTATCGGTATCAGAGTTTTTCTTATCAACTCATGGATCTCGTAAAGGTTCAGCTGATACAGCTCTTCGAACTGCCGATTCAGGCTATTTAACCAGACGATTAGTTGATGTTGCTCAGGATATTTTAGTTAAAGAAGAAGATTGTGGCGCTATTCAAGGTGTGATGGTTTATGATTTATTAAATGATAAGGATGATTCAATTATTGAACCTTTAACAGAGCGGGTTTTAGGCCGTTATGCAAGTAAAAAAATCCTTCATCCAGAAACAAAAGAAATTATTTTAAACGCTGGAGAAATGATTACAGAAGTAATTGTTTCTAAAATTATAAAAGCTGATGTTAAAAAAATTGAAATTAGAAGTGTTTTAACTTGTAAATCCGAAAATGGAGTATGTAAAAAATGCTATGGTCGAAATTTAGCGACCGGTAATTTAGTTGAAATTGGTGAAGCTGTAGGTATTATGGCCGCTCAATCAATTGGTGAGCCAGGTACTCAATTAACGATGAGAACATTTCATACAGGTGGAGTTGCTGGTAGTGAGGACATTACTCAAGGTTTACCAAGAGTTGAAGAATTATTTGAAGCTAGAATTCCTAAGTGGAAAGCGACTTTAGCGGAAGTTAGCGGTAAAGTTGTTAATATTAAAGAAAACAATGGTAAGCATGATATTGCCATTGAAAATGAAGCGGGTATGAGTGAAGTTAGTACTAATTACAACATGAAACTTAGAGTTGATGTTGGAGATGAAGTACAAGCTGGAGATAAGTTAACAGAAGGAATTATTTCTCCAAAAGAATTATTAGCTTTTACCAATCCACTTAAAGCTCAGGAATACATTTTAAAAGAAGTTCAAAATGTATATAAACTTCAAGGTGTAGATATTAATGATAAACATATCGAAATTATTGTTAAAAGAATGGTTAATAAAGTAAGAATTACTGATGGTGGAGATTCTGATTTTGTTGAAGGTTTGATGGTTTCAATCAAAGAATTTGCTGATGGAAATAAGAATATTATTTTAGAAGGTAAAGTTCCCGCTAAAGGTAATCCTTTAATGTTAGGTATTACTAAATCATCACTAGAAACAGATTCATTCTTATCAGCTGCCTCATTTCAAGAAACTACTCGAGTATTAACAGATGCATCAATTCGTGGAAAAGTTGATTATTTAAAAGGTTTAAAAGAAAATGTTATTATTGGTAAACTTATTCCAGCTGGAACAGGATCTAAAGAATATAATAATGTAGAAATTGAATTAGAAAAAGCTATTCTTGATGATGAACCTTGTGAAATTTTAGAAGAAAGACTATTAGATAATAAACTTGTTGATAATAACGCTTAAATAAAAATGATGAAATAAATTAATTCATCGTTTTTTATTGTTTTCACAATATTTCTATTATTATTAACATATCTAAATATTTAAGGGAAACCTTTTCAAAATAAATTATTATTAAATTTACTAATTTACATATTTGTCAATTTTGATAAAAATTACTTGAAAAAGTTAAAAATATGTAGTATATTTAATAGTAGAAAGAAGGTAAACAAATTTGGAAACTAAAAATATGTATAGCATGATTGCTATAACCGCAGTACTCTTAACGGCAATAGGAGTAACTTTTGCGTATTTTGCTGCAAGTGTAGGAGG
>CAYOJY010000076.1:0-2716 GCA_964404455.1 uncultured Muribaculaceae bacterium
ATTTATTTATTTCGCCTGTTCCTTCGGTGGTATGAGCTACTATATCTAGAGATATCCCATCATTAACTGTTGCACTTATTGTATTTACTATTGGTAAGGTATATACTTCCATTTCTTCTTTAGTTAAATAAAATTTACCACTAAATGTTTTATTCTCATTAGCTTTTTGTTCAGTTTCTAAATTTACAAATATAACATCTACTCGCCATTCCTGTATCGTTTCATTTGTAGATTCAATTAAATAATCTTTGGCTATTTCAAATGAACCATAACCTTCGGTGATATCAAATCCTGATACTTCACCTGTTTTATAATGGAGTCCGGGAATTGATGTTACTTCAACTCCTAAAGGGTTAGTTACTTTCATTATTAATTCTGTTTTTTTATCTTCGGTTGTATATTCAAAATCATTATAGTCTATTACAAAAAAGACATTATAATTTTCACTAGCTACATTTGTATTGGTATTTGCCTTTAAATTCGCACTTGTTACGGTATAATCACTTAAATTGCCCATACCTTCGCCAAAGTTCTCCTGGCTTGCAACGATACTTATGGGTTGACCTTCCACAAAATATAATTTATCAGTTGTTTTTGATTCTACATTAATATTTGTATTTGATCCTGCTCCAAAATTGGCAATAAAATAAGCAAAAGTTACTCCTATTACGGTTAAAAGGACTGCAGTTATTGCTATTATTCCATATATTTTTTTGTTAGTCATTTTAACCTTCTTCCTATTATCAATATTTTACTATATTAAATTGGTTTTGACAAATAATTTTATTAAAGTTTACAGATATGTAAACTTGCTAAAATAAATTCCAGGCTAAAAAAATTCAATTTAATAAAAAAGAACTAAAGGTAATTTTTTATTCCATCAGTCCTAATTTATTGCAATATTTTATTATTTATTTGAAATAACATACATGTATAATATATTATTACGTAAAATTGAGAACCAGGCTTCCTGATTTATTTTCTTTTCCCAAAACATAATAGGTTCAAAAGTTTCATCAGCTAAGTTAAGCATTTCTTCAAAATTAAGCAAATTAACAATTTCAAATTTTTTATAATCTAAGAAA
This sequence comes from uncultured Muribaculaceae bacterium, assembly GCA_964404455.1. GTDB lineage: Bacteria > Bacillota_I > Bacilli_A > RF39 > UBA660 > CAKOSP01. The sequence continues at coordinate 1,086 of CAYOJY010000076.1, forward strand.
TTAGTAACCGTAACAATTCTATTATTATAATTATTTAAAAGTTTATCAATTTCAATTCTATATTTATTTTTATTAAGACTCATTATGAAAAAGATTAATTTAGTTCCACTACCAATAATAATTATCATTAAAATAATATAAACAATAGCTAAAGCATATTTAGTCTCACCTGTTGAAGTTCCATTTCTATAAGTAATTTCATTATCAGTAAAGTTTCTATCTTTTGATATATCAAAGGATTTAACCCCCAAAGGGATGGTCATCATCATATTATGCTCTTTAGCGTTTACAAAACCACTTGAAGTCCGCTCCTCCATTTTAACTACCAGTTTGATATCCAAATTTGATTCTATTGGAATATTTAATTCCTGTTTAAATTCTTCAACTAATCCATTATAATATCCTAAATCTATATTAATGAGTTCATTTATTTTAAATGTCCCATTATTACTTGTAGTTGTATCTAATTGATTTAAAATAATTTTTTTATTCCAAACTGGATAATTAATTCTAATATTATTATCACTTATAAATCTACTAACAACATTAGCGCTTAATTCATAGTTATATTTTATATTAATATCAGCATCGGTTTTATACTCATATTTAAAAGCTGTTTCTATATATTTAACTAATAAAGAAACATAAGATGAATCATTTTGTAAATATTCTTCTTCAATAAATTTGTTTTCATTTAAATAAACCTTATAATCATTTGAGGCTTTTATATCACTAACTAATACAATGTTTGATGATTTTGATGAACCATATTTTAATACTTGAATTATGTTATAAATTAAATATAAAGACACCCACATTATAATTATTATTAAAAAAGCTATTAATGATTTCCCCTTTTTATTTAACACCTTTAATCAACTCCCACTTCTACTTCAACATTATCATTATTTCCAAAGAATTGTTTTATCAAATAAGTAGGATATCCAAGATAAGGAATATAGTAATTAATCTTTCCAATGACCTGATTTTCCATTACAGGTTGATGATCTTCCTTCAAATTATTGTCTCCTTTTACTGTAAGTTGCTTCTTGCCATTAACAATATCTATCTTAATAACTCGATGAATTACTGTGTAATTTTTTATTTTATACTGAATAATATCTTCTTCTTTTATGTCTTCAATTGAACATTTTTCCACTAATGCAATGTATCCTTGATGCATTATTGGTTTCATACTTCCAGTTATAATCACAACAGGAACAACTGAATAAATGCCCAAAGCAAATGATACTAGCAATGCCGTTAAGGATAAAGATGTAACCCAAGCTAATAGTGAATTCTTTTTATTAACAGTTATTACCGCTTTATGTTCTTTTTTATTTAAGACAGATTGAATAATTAAGTAAGTAATCAAAATTAAAGATAATTGAAATGAAATTACAAAAAACCAACTAAAGTTTGGTACTATCGCAAAAACTAGCGTTGGGGTGATAATAATAATTCTATATAAGATGGTTGCTTTAAATCCAGCTACTGTACATAAGTAAATCATTAAAGCATTCAACGCAATGGATGGCACCACTTCTTTAAGGATAACATCTATCATTGTTATATACTCGACTTTGACAGTTGAGATGAAAAAACTTTCGCAAAGCCAGTTAAAATCTGGT
>CAYOJY010000077.1:0-2650 GCA_964404455.1 uncultured Muribaculaceae bacterium
ATTGCTTTTTTTTTGATTTATTATGGGTTATAATATTAAACAGGAGAACTTATATATGAATTTAGTAGTGGGTAATCACAATATTTTACTAGTTATTTTAGTAACATTCATTGTTAGTTTTGGGTTAACTTTTGTTGTTAAAAAATTAGCGGTTCATGTGAATGCTTTAGATATTCCCAATGAAAGAAAAATTCATACAAAACCCACACCAAGATTAGGTGGTTTAGCGATCTTCGGAGCATTTTTATTTGGTTATATTTTTTATGGCGATGTAACAGCTCAAATGATATCGATTTTAATTGGGGCTATTATTTTAATTATTGTAGGTATTTTTGATGATATAAAACCTATTAAGGCTCGGTATAAATTTATTTTTCAAATAATATCAGCAGCGATAGTTGTTTTTTATGGTCAGATTTATTTTAATGAGATAACTTTGCTTGGTTTTAAATGGAATTTTGAACCTTTTATAGCTTACACTTTGTCTATTTTATTTATAGTGGCTATTACCAATTCTATAAATTTAATAGATGGTTTAGATGGCTTAGCAGCTGGTGTTAGTACAATTTATTTTATTACGATTGGTATTATAGCCTTTATTTTAAATCGTTTGGGTGGTTTAGATATAATGTTATCAATCATCATGATTGGGTCTACTTTAGGTTTTCTGTTTCATAACTTTCCCCCAGCAAAAATTTTCATGGGTGATACAGGAAGTTTGTTTTTAGGATTTATGATTGCCGTAATAGCACTTTTAGGGTTTAAGGTAGCAACAATAACGTCTTTAGTAATTCCTATAGTGATTTTAGGAATACCAATTTTTGATACCCTTTTAGCAATATTCCGAAGGCTTTTAAATAAACAAAATATTGGTGTAGCAGATAAAGAACATTTTCATCATCAATTATTAAAATTAAAATTTTCTCGAAGAGCAAGTATTTTAATAATATACGCAATAAATATTTTATTTTCTGCCGTATCAATTTTTTATGTTTTAGGAAATAATCAAATAGCAATTACAATATACATTGTTTTAATGATATTATTTTTATATATAGTTTTAAAAACAGATATATTATATGAACAGAAAAAGGACTTAAACTATGAAAAATTTAACCGCTGATAATTTTATTAAATATATAACTTTAATTTTTCTTTTTTTGTTTCCTTTTGTTGGGATGTATTTTTTTCATAAAAGAATAGTTACTTTAATTGCTGTAATAATTATTTTAATAATATTTTTAAGCATTATAATAATCAATAAAAAAGCTCGAAAAAAAAGCAAATATTTATTTTTATATTATGTAATCTGTGGTATTTATTTATTAATTTCTTATATTCATAGTAAAAGTTTTATTACATTAATTCCCAATGAATATAGTTTATTAAATGAGAGTTTAGCTATTTTAAAATTAGTTATTCCAATTACTTTTTTATTTTCATTGTATTATCAAAATATATCTAAAAAAGAATATTCTTTTATTATTAAATGGTGGATTATTTTAATTGCTGGTTCAATTGTAGTCAGTAATATATTAAAAATCAGTTTAGGAAGTTATAGCAATACGATTATTTCTTATAATTTATTTGAATGGGATAAACATATTTATTATCTTTATACAGCGAGTAAAGGCTTTTTTACATACGCTAATCAAGTTGGGGTAATTTTATTAATGCTTTTAATGCTTTCAATATATTTGGTAATATTTGAAAGAAAAAGAAATATTTTTTATGTTATTCTAATAGCCCTTGCTATGTTGATGTTAGGAACTAGAGTTTCTTCTTTAGGGGGATTAATCTCTTTAATTTGTATGTTAGTATTTTATTTAATCCACTCTTTATTTTATAAAAATAAAATTAAAGGAAGGCTATTTTTATTTTTAATTCCTATCGGAATGTGGATTTTCATCTTGCCAATATCCCCATTTGCTAATCGGAATATAGAATTAAATGCATCACCAGTTTTGAGCGGTAATATAGAAATTATTCCTGATGAAATTCAGAGTGAAGTAGTCATCGAACAAAATATTGATAAAGAAGAAAAGCTGGAAACAAGTGAAGATGAATTAAATAAACAAGAATATATCTTAAATAATTATAATCCTGATTTTTTACCAATGTTTTTCTTTATAACATATTATCCCATGCAATACGATGAAGATTTTTGGTATGAATTTATTAAAAATACTCCAGCAGAAAAAATGAATTATCGATTAATTGAACACAAAATTATCAAAAGAATGATTGAAATAAATGATAATGATAACGATTCATTATTTGGAATGTCGAATAATAGAATTCAAAATGTAGTTAATCTAGAAAGAGATTTAATATTACATTATTATTCTTTTGGTATAATTGGAAGTATTATTTTACTTTTTGTCTATGCATTTTCTTTTATAATGTTTGTTAAAAAAACTATAATTGAACAATCATATTATAACTACATTAAATTGACTTGTTTAGTATTATTTCTTTTTGCTGCTTTTTTAACGGGGAATATTATAAATTCATTATTTCCCTCGATTTGTTTAATAATAATATTAATGGCAAATATTGAAGCTCCAAAAACAAAAAAACTGTAAATGAGGGGCAAAATAATTGAAAGCCCTTAATAATTTTAGTATAATATCAAAAGAAAGAGAGGAAA
>CAYOJY010000078.1:0-302 GCA_964404455.1 uncultured Muribaculaceae bacterium
GTAAATAGAAAGGAATTTAAATATGCGTAAAAGAAGAGCAATAAAAAGAGATGTGTTACCTGATCCAATATATAATTCAAAAGTTGTGACTAAATTAGTTAATACTTTAATGTTAGATGGCAAAAAAGGAACTGCTCAAACAATTTTATATGAAGCTTTTGAAATAGTAAAAAAACAAACAAATAAAGAACCATTGGAAGTATATAATGCCGCAATGGAAAATATTAAGCCGGCTTTAGAAGTAAAATCTAGAAGAGTTGGTGGATCAAATTATCAAGTTCCTATTGAAGTAAAAGAAAATC
>CAYOJY010000078.1:312-2642 GCA_964404455.1 uncultured Muribaculaceae bacterium
GCGTTACGTTGGTTAGTAAATTATGCAAGATTAAGAAACGGAAAAGGAATGGCTGAAAACTTAGCCTATGAAATTATAGATGCCTCTAAAGGTGTGGGTGGAGCGGTAAAAAAACGCGAAGATACACACAAGATGGCTGAAGCAAATAAAGCTTTTGCACATTATAGATGGTAGGTTATTATGATAAGAGATGTAACATTAGATAAAATTAGAAATATTGGAATAATGGCTCATATAGATGCTGGTAAAACTACATTTACGGAAAGAGTATTATTTCATACCGGAATAACTCACAAATTAGGAAAAAGAAAGAGGCATTACCATCACCAGCGCTGCGACTACTGCCCATTGGAAAGATTATCGCTTTAATATTATTGATACACCGGGTCACGTAGATTTTACAATTGAAGTTCAAAGAAGCTTAAGAGTATTAGACGGGGCTATAGCTTTAATAGATGCTCAAGCTGGGGTAGAACCACAAACGGAAACGGTTTGGCGTCAAGCAACAGATTTTAAAGTTCCCAGATTAATTTTTGCCAATAAAATGGATAAAGTTGGCGCAGACTTTGAGTTTAGTATTGGAACAATAATTAAAAGATTAGGAGTAAATGCTAAACCAATAGCGTGGCCAATTGGAGCTGAAGATACTTTTACGGGAATTATTGATTTATTAGAAAGAAAAGCCTATAAGTACCATGCTGATACTCATGAAACTTATGATGAGATTGAAATTCCTGAGGAACTAAAAGATTTAACAGAAATTAAAAGAGCTGAATTAATTGAAGCAATCGTTGAATTTGATGATGAGTTAATGCTGAAATATTTAGAAGGGGAAGAATTAAATATTTCTGAAATAAAAAAAGCAATTAGAAAAGGAACCTTAGAAGCTAAATTTTTCCCGATAATGTGCGGAAGTGCTTTATCCAATATGGGTGTAAAATTTGCTTTAGATGCTGTAATTGATTATTTACCAGCACCATGTGATGTTGATGCAATTGAATGTATTGATAAAAACGGGAATGATGTATTGCGTTATCCGAACGATAATGAACCATTTACGGCTCTTGCGTTTAAAATAATGACAGACCCTTATGTGGGTAGAATATCATTTTTCCGAGTATATTCTGGTAAACTAACCAGTGGATCATATGTTTTAAATTCAACAAAAGGTGAAAGAGAAAGAATAGGTCGTATTTTACAAATGCACGCCAACCAAAGAAAAGAAATTTCTGAAGTTTATGCTGGTGAAATTGCGGCAGCAGTTGGTTTAAAAAATACAACAACAGCAGATACTTTATGTGAAGAAAAAAATCCTGTTATTATGAAAGGAATGGAATTCCCCCTTCCAGTTATTGATGAAGCTATCGAACCAAAATCAAAAGCTGATCAAGACAAAATGGGAACTGCTTTACAAAAATTAGCGGAAGAAGATCCGACATTTAAGTATAAAACAGACCCTGAAACAGGTCAAACTGTAATAAGTGGGATGGGAGAATTACATTTAGAAGTTATAGTTCGTCGCTTAAAAGACGAATTTAGTGTAGATGCCAATATTGGTCGACCACAAGTGGCTTATCGTGAAACAATTACTCAAGTTGCTGAATGTGAAGGTAAATATATTAAACAATCGGGTGGACGCGGACAATACGGCCATGTTTGGATTAAATTTGAACCTAATACTGAAAAGGGTTATGAATTTGTTGATCAAATAGTTGGCGGAGTAGTTCCTCGTGAATATATTCCAGTTACTGATAAAGGTTTACAAGATGCATTAGCGGGTGGTTTAATTGCTGGATATCCTGCAGTTGATATTAAAGCTACATTATATGACGGATCATATCATGATGTTGATTCATCGGAAATGGCCTTTAAAATTGCGGCATCAATGGCTTTAAAGGAAGCTGCTAAAAAATGTAAGCCTATTATTCTTGAACCTATTATGAAAGTGGAAGTAGTTGTTCCAGAAGAATACATGGGTGGAGTTATGGGAGATTTAACTTCAAGACGAGGTCGTCCAATGGGAAATGAATCTCGCGGAAATGCTTTATCGATTAAAGCAATGGTGCCCCTTGCAGAAATGTTTGGGTACGCAACAAGTTTGCGTTCTAATTCACAAGGACGCGGAACATTTACAATGGAATTAGATCATTATGAAGAAGTTCCTAAATCAATATCTGATGAAATTGTAAAGAAAAACAGTGTTAAATGAAAATAGTACTTGAAAAAAGTTCTATAATTAGATAAAATATTAATAGTAAATAAGGAGGAAAATATTTTATGGCAAGACAAAAATTCGATCGTTCGAAAGAACACGTAAACATTGGTACTAT
>CAYOJY010000079.1:0-2548 GCA_964404455.1 uncultured Muribaculaceae bacterium
AAATAATTGAAAGCCCTTAATAATTTTAGTATAATATCAAAAGAAAGAGAGGAAAAATGATTAATAATTTAAAATATATTTATCAAAAGTATTCTTTTTTGTTACAACAATTAATCGCAAGAGATTTCAAAGTAAAATATAAAAGGTCAGTTTTAGGCGTATTATGGAGTTTATTATACCCTGTTTTAATGATGGCAGTATTGGCAATTGTTTTTTCTAATGTTTTTAAATTTAATGTTCCAGGAGTTAATTACCTTGTATATTTAATGACTGGGTTAGTAATGTTTCAGTATTTTAGTGAAGCTACAAACTTAGCAATGAGTTCGATAACCGGGAATTTTTCGTTGATAAACAAAGTATATATTCCCAAATATATATTTCCTTTATCAAAAATATTATTTGTGGGAATTAACTTTCTAATTACCCTTATACCACTTTATGCAATTATATTAATAACTGGTGAGACAGTGACTATAGTTCATTTAATTTTACCTTATGCTTTTTTATGTTTACTTTTATTTTCTTTAGGAGTAGGATTAATTTTAGCAACTTTAACAGTGTTTTTTAGGGATATGTTATACATCTACGGTATTATAACAACAATTTTAATGTATTTAACACCCATAATGTATGATATATCAATGTTAAATCCAGGATATCAACAAATTTTTAAATTAAATCCTTTATATCAATTTATTAATTTTGCACGTGCAATTATTTTAGAAAATAGAATACCGGAATTAATTTATTTTGTTTATTGTGGAATCGGCGCAATTATACCACTTTTAATTGGTATTTATGTTTTTAAAAAGTATCAAGATAAATTTGTTTATTATATATAGGAGATGAAAAAATGATTAAAATAGAAAATGTATCAATGAGGTTTAATTTAGGAATTGAAAAAAATTTTTCTTTGAAGTTATTTTTTATTAATTTATTTAAGAAAAAAGAAAAAAAAGCAAAAGAAGAATTTTGGGCTTTAAAAGATATAAATTTTGAAGTTAAAAAAGGAGAAGTTATTGGCTTTGTTGGAAAAAACGGTGCTGGTAAATCCACATTATTAAAAATAGTTGCCGGCGTTATGAAGCCAACAACGGGAAAAGTTAATATTGGAGGGACAGTTTGCCCAATGATTGAACTTGGAGCGGGCTTTGATACAGAGTTAACAGCAAGGGAAAATATTTATTTAAACGGATCTATAATGGGGTATTCAAAAGAGTTTATAAATTCAAAATTTGAAGAAATTGTGGAATTTTCAGAACTAAGAGCTTTTTTAGATGTTCCGGTTAGAAATTTTTCTTCTGGGATGGTTGCAAGGTTAGCTTTTTCAATCGCAACTGTAGTTGACCCGGAAATTTTAATAGTTGATGAAATATTGTCAGTGGGTGATATAGCGTTTCAAAAAAAGAGTGAAGAAAAAATGAAGACTATGATTGGCGGAGGAACAACAGTTTTGTTTGTTTCTCACTCTATAGGAACGATTAGAAATATTTGTGATAGAACAATTTGGCTGGAAAATGGAAAAATGAAAGCGGTTGGTAATACCAAAAAAGTATCACAAGAATATTTAAATTCTTTTGAAGAAGAGGGGATATGAAACAAAAAATTTTGAAAAATATATACGAATTAAAAAAATTTGGAATAATACATATTTTTAAAAAAGTTAATTTTTTTTTAAAAATAAAAAAAGCTTCTGACATTGTTAATAACAAAAAAAACATGTATATTGTAAAAAAAAGGTATAAGAACAACATATTTTATTGTAAACAAAACAGCTGTTTAATATTAACAAAATATCCATATAATTATAAAGAAGAAAATTTTAATTATGATTTATTAGCCGATGAATTGAATAATCGTGGTTATTTAGTAAATTATTATTATATTAATAATAACAAAAATAATAACAAAAATAATAACAAAAAAATTTTACCACTTGCTCGCCATGAATTATTTAATAAAAATCTCAATTATAATAACTATGATATTATTATTAGTGATTTGGACTTTAAAATAAATAAAAAAATATATTTAGAAAATGAGTTTTATAATATTTCTCGTCTTAATTTAATTCAAGAAAATATAATGAACTTCCTAAATTCATTAAATACAAAAGAAAAAATGGCTAATGAAAATTTTAGAGATAATTTAGCAATAATAGTATTGAACTATAACAATAAAAATATAATTGAAAAATGTATTGATTCTTTATTAAATTACAATACCAGATATAAGTATGAGATAATAGTAATTGATAATAAAAGTACTGATGGATCATATGAAATGCTAAAAAATAAATATAAGGAAACCATTAAGTTATATCAAAATGAAGTAAATGGTTGTTCTTCCGGAAGAAATCTTGGCGTAAGTAAAACTAAAAAGAAGTATATTATGTTTTTAGATAGCGATCAATGGGCTTTGCATAATAATTGGTTAGATAATTATATAGATATAATAACAAAAGATTCTAATATTGGAGCTGTCGGTTGGGCGTATAAATGTCAACTTAAGATTCCTCACTTTTTCGCACTTAAGATTCCTCAGTTTT
>CAYOJY010000080.1:0-2476 GCA_964404455.1 uncultured Muribaculaceae bacterium
AAGAGATACTAAAAAAACAGTTGTTACTGGTATTGAAATGTTTAGAAAATCATTGGATTATGCTCAAGCGGGAGATAATGCAGGAGTACTACTACGTGGTATTTCTCGTGATGATGTTGAAAGAGGTCAAGTTTTAGCTAAACCTGGAACAGTTACCCCTCATGCAACATTTAAAGCAACAGTGTATGTTCTTTCAAAAGAAGAAGGTGGACGTCATACTCCGTTCTTCGCTAATTATCGTCCTCAATTTTATTTCAGAACTACTGACGTAACAGGTGTTATTACCTTACCGGCAGGCGTTGAAATGGTTATGCCAGGAGATAATATTGAAATGACAGTGGAATTAATTGCACCAGTTGCTCTTGAAAACGGAACTAAATTTTCTATTCGTGAAGGCGGAAGAACAGTTGGTTCAGGTGTAGTTTCTGAAATTACAAAATAAGCGATTTATCGCTTTTTTTAAATGTTAAAGAAAAGAGGTAAAAAATGGAAAAAAAGGGATTAATTATTTTTATTGTTATATTATCTGTATTTTTAATTACGTTAAGTGGTTATGTTGTTTATGATAAATTTATAAAAAAAGATCAGGAATTAAAGACAAATGAAAATAATTCAAATAAAAATAATGAACAAAATGAAACAAATATTAATTCTAGTAAAGATAATGAACCATTAAGTTTTATTGAATTTTCAAACGATTGCAGTGAAGCTGAGAAAAAAACTGAGTGCACTAGGTACTTACAAATATACAGTGAAAAAGTTAAGGTTACAGCAGTAGCAAAACCTTATGAAGATTCTCAAGATAATTATAAAACAAAACATTATTTTGCTACTTTAAAAATAAATGATAAATTAATTCAAGGTAGCGAAACAGATTCATGTGAATATATGTACATATATGCTTATGATTCTTATGATGTTATGTCCGTTGGGGCATATTGTGATAATTATAATGGAGCGATTTCTAGAATGATTGTGCTTCATCAAAATAAAATTTATTATTTTGATGATTTTGATAAAATTTAGGAACAACCATAAAAAGATTTAAAAAGCGAATTTAGGATTAACTAAATTCGCTTTTTTAATTGAAATCATTTTGATATTTTTAATTTTAATGAATTATTTTTAAATTCTTTAGCTAATAAACCACTTTTTAGTAAATAATTGTAAGCATTTTCTTCAATAATCAAATCAAATTCCCCTATAAATTCATAAGATTTGGGATTAAAGCCAAATTTAAACTCATTTAAGCCTTTGTAAGGCGAATCAAGAGAAAAGTCTCCAGATATACCATTTAAATCCAGACGATTATGTGATGTTTTATAATGTTTCATTATATTATAATATAAAAAGTAATTAGGAACATATCTTTTATATTTTTTATTATAACCGCTCGCAATAATTTTCACTGAATTATTATGTTTAACAACTAAAGCTACGGCTAAAATAATATTTTTATTGTCTTCGATTAACTTAGATGCTTCCATAATATCTTTTTTATACATTAATAAAGTCATATCGGAATTCATCTTTTTATTTATATTTTTAGAATTAGAATTTTTAATCATTTTTTCATTTAATATTTGATTATTATCCGATTCTTTAATATATAAATTTTGAGAATTAATTAAATATTGTTCAAAATCTACAGAAACAATAAATAAATCAGCGTCATTAGTTTTGGAAAAGACATTATAAAAATCTTTTAAAAAAAATGTTTCGTTTTTTGTAAATGTATTTAATGAATCAATATCTTCTTTGGTACCTGCTTTAAATAATAATCCTTTTCTATTTGCTTTTTTAATTTTATTTCTTGTATTTTTACTAATTTTTTGTAAACTAAAATTACTTAAAGGAATAAATGCATTAAATCTAGGAAATTGCGATTCAAAATATAAATTATCTTTTAATTTTATATAACCACACGAAGTTAATAAATCTTTGATTTGATTATTTTCATTGTAATTAATTTTCAGAGTATTTAAGTCAATTTCCCCTGTTGCAATTTCGGGATTTATTTTAATAAAAACCAATTCTTTTTCATAAAAATATTCAATTAAATTTTTAGTAAAATATTCAATTAAACTTTTATTTGTATAATCTATTAAAAAACCTTTTGGGGCATAACCGTAATGTAAATTTCCAATTTTTTTAATTAAGATTAAAGAAGCCGCAACTAATGTATCATTTTCTTTTAAGCCAATTAATTCATAATCATAATTATATTCACTCATTAAAATAGCATAATTAATTGTTTGGCAATAATTACTTAAGGGATGATTTTTTTCGAAATCGGAAAATTCTTGAATAGATAATTCTTTAATTTCCATAATTACAGTCCTTTCAAATATAAAATATTATAGCATAAATATGCTTTAATATCCATTTAAAATTTAGAATTTTGATATTATATTTTATATTAAAAACAAACTTTTAAAAAAACAAATATTATTAGATTTTATTCATTTTTCCACAT
>CAYOJY010000081.1:0-2389 GCA_964404455.1 uncultured Muribaculaceae bacterium
AATTATAAAAACTTTCTTTTTTATTACTTTTTCCAACATTTACTTTACTTCACCTCTTCTTGGGGTAATTTAAAAAATTGAAATCAAATAAAAACTCACAATTTAATATGAGTTTAAAATATTTATAATGTTCTAGAACTTGCTGCTTCTTCTAAGCTCAAGTTAGATCCAAAAGATGGCAAGTTTAAATGATTCTCAAGATTTACTTTTATCCCATTATTTTTTTCAAATTCCGCTATTTCCCGCAGTAATTCACTATGTTTTTGTTCTAATTGTAACTTTGTTGCCTGTAATTTTATGTTTTGAATATTTTCTTTTTGAGTTTCAATTTTTTCTTTAATGGTTTCTCTTGATTCTTTAAGTTTTGTTAACATTAAATCATTTTTTGCTTTATAAAATTTTTTAATTGCTGTTGGAGCTATTGCAAAAATTCCTAAATTTTCTTTTTTATTAATTTTAATTTGCTTTTTATTTAATTTTGATAACTTTTGACTCATAGCGTCTAAATATGGTTTTTGATCACCAATTCTAAATCTATCTTCTTGTTGCATACCTCCTATCAAAGTTTTTAAATTTGCTTTTTCCTCTTTAATTTCAGCTAGCATTTCGGGCGCAACGAATTCATTAAGCTTTGTTTTTTGAAGAGCATAATACTCTTTAATCTTAGCAAAAGCATTTTTAGTCACACCAAAAGCAATTTTTCCAGAAATTTTAATTCTTGCATGTAATGGCAAATGTTTTTTTATATCTTTTACTTTAATTTTTTCCATGAGAACTCCTTTAGTTTTGAACTATTTCAGTTAATATTTTTGTCACTTCTTGTAAAACATCTTGATCTTCGATACCCTTTAATTCTATTTCATCTTCATGTTCAATTACTTCTGATGTGTATACAATAATATCGCCTGAATCATCTTCTTCATTTTCAGTATATACCATATAATCTTTTCCATTTGATTCTAATGTAAAATAATGTAATATTTCAACTTCTTTTTCTACACCTTTTTCATCAATAATTTTTAACATTTCCTTTTCTTCCATTTTTTAGTCTCCTTTTCTAGTATAATAATATCATTATTTTATTGTTTCGTCAATTCAAAATTATTCATATTTTTTATTAATGCTTTATTTTGATAATTTAAAGAAAAAACTTAATACTTTTGTAGTATGGTTCTTCAACATTGAGTAGAGAGTGAAATTTGATTTATCATTGATGAATACAGTAAAAAACAAGCATTTTCATAAGTTGCATAATTAACAATATCTAAAAATGCTTCTTTTAAATAATAACCTGTTTCTAACTCTTCACTTATTTTAATTAATTCTTTTCTTTTTTTATTGATTTTAATTTTTATAGTTAAAGATTTATTAATTTTATCTCATTTTTTTACCTAATATCAATATTTTTCATATCTTCCGGTTTGATGTCTATAATATATAGTATACTAAATGTTGGAAAACCAATATTTGCTATTAGCAAAAACCATCTCAACTAATGCTTAGATGGTTTCTTTCTTCCTATAATTTTTATTAGGTTTTTCTTTTATTTAGATTGACGACAGGGCTTTTTCCCACTAGATATTGGTGCTTTTATAGTAAACTCCCCACTCAATGTTGGAAAGCCTGTATTTCAAAACATTGTCGCAAGCGACAATGTTTAGATTTTTTTATTATAAATTGCAAATTTCTACAAAACGAGTACATGTGTGTGGCGGCAAGAGTGCCCGCCACACTTACAGATACTACCCAAAGCTTTTTTACTCCGACTAATTTAACTAACTACATATGGGTTATTCCATGTCCCCGAACCTGTTGACAAAGAGATATCAGATGACAGAGAAACTACCACCCGCGCCCCAAGGGCAGTAGCGACACCATTACTATCATCCAGATCGCCAGAAGGGTACACATTGAACTCAAAAGCACCATTACTACTACCATAGAAATAAGACGGCGAGCCTAACCAATAGTTACTATTTGTATACAAATAGTAACTACTGTTATTGAAGCCTACGGCTCCTCCTGCTATTACCGCCTCATCGGCGGTAAGTAAACCCACTTTTTGGCTTAATTTTCCATTTCCTTTGGTTGTATCTGCTTTTGTAAAGGCATCATCCTTATGTGGACATACTAAGCTTGGTCCTGTTCCAATTGGCGCCCATGAACTTGCATTCATTAATCTTCTCGCTGCTCCAAACCAAGTTCCTGTTGTTCCTACTCCATTTCCGGTAAAGTTTGTTCCTGCTAATGTTCCAGAATACGTACTGCGATCATTACAAAATATTGTATCTGCTATTTTATTATCTTGACTTGCTAAATTACTTGCATACCAGTTTTCTATGTATGTTTTGATTGGACTTGCTGTTTCTAAGCCTCGTTGCTCTCCTAA
>CAYOJY010000082.1:0-2269 GCA_964404455.1 uncultured Muribaculaceae bacterium
GTATTTAACTAACTTTATTCGATTTTGATAGCAAAATGAACTGTCAAACTCGGGAATATTTTGGTAAAAAGGCGTAAAGCTTTTTTTAATTTATTGTATATAAAAAAACATTTAGATATAATATAAATAATAGAGGTGACTAAAAGTGATTATTAAAGATGTGCATGCTCGAGAAATTTTAGATAGCAGAGGAATCCCGACGATTGAAGTTTCCATGGCTTTAAGTAATGGGATTATCAGTAAGGCCTCAATACCTTCGGGAGCCTCTACTGGATCTAAAGAAGCACTAGAGTTAAGAGATGGTAATTTGAATAGATATCATGGAAAAGGTGTTTTAAAAGCTGTTAGAAACGTTAATGAAATAATAAAACCGGCTTTAGTTGGAATGAAATTAAACCAAATTGAAGTGGATAAAATATTATTAAAATTAGATGGAACCGAAAATAAAACCAAACTAGGCGCCAATGCTATGTTAGGTGTTTCTTTAGCAACCCTAAAATGTTTAGCTAAACTGGAAAACAAAGAATTATATGAACTTTTAGCTGGAAACAAGGCTACAATGCCTCTTTTGATGGTAAATATTATTAATGGTGGAAAGCATGCAAGTAATGGTTTGAAAATTCAAGAATTTATGATTATTCCAATAGTTAAAACAATTGCCGAAAGAATTAGGGTTTCTAGTGAAATTTTCCATACTTTAAAAAATGTTTTAGAAGATAGCGGATACAATACAGCCGTAGGTGATGAAGGTGGTTATGCACCTGGTTTAAAAAATAGCCAAGAAGCTTTAAACTTAATCATTAAAGCTATTGAAATTAGTGGATATCAGCCCGGAAAAAATGTATTTATAGCACTAGATTGTGCTGCATCTGAATTTTACGATAAAGATACTAAGCACTATACCATAGATAATTCAAAATTAACTGGTGATGAATTAATAAAATATTATTTAGCATTAGTAAATGAATATCCAATTATTAGCATTGAAGATCCATTAGATGAAAATGATTATGAATCCCTTGCGGTATTAACTAAACTTTTAGGTAATAAAGTAATGATTGTTGGCGACGATTATTTTGCATCCAACTGCTATTATTTAAACGAAGGGATTATTAAAAATGCTGGTAATTCAATTTTATTAAAACCTAATCAAATTGGAACTATTACGGAATTTTCTAAAACAATAGGTTTAGCTAAAAAAAATAACTATAAAACTATAATGTCCCATCGAAGTGGGGAAACTACTGATACATTTTTAGCTGACTTAGCTGTTGGATTTAATTCTGATTTTATTAAAACCGGCTCAATGAGTCGCGGGGAAAGAATTTGTAAATATAATCGATTGATGGAAATAGAAGAAAAATTAACTAAATAAATTTTTGTGATTTTATCAGTTCTAAAAATTACTTGTCAAATTAAATAATATATAGTCTCATTTAATAGTAGGAAAGAAGGTAAACAAATTTGGAAAATAAGAAAATTTATAGCATCATTGCTATAACCGCCGTACTCTTAACGGCAATCGGAGTAACTTTTGCGTATTTTGCCGCGAGTGTAGGAGGCGGAGCTACAACTAATATCAATGTAGAAGCTAAAACAACTGATAAGCTAACATTTACGAGTGGAACACCTGTAAGTATTTTAGCAACTCAGGATAATTTTGGACAAGATGCCGGTAACTTATCAGGAGAAACATTAAGTAGTGCAACACTTATAGCAAACTCAAATACTAATACGGCGAGTGAAAACTATAATGTATATTTTAATGTATCAGAAAACAATTATGAATATACAACAGAAGCTAAAACAGCAGAATTAATATTAACAATAACTGATCCAAGTGGAGCAATATTAAATACATTGTCAGGCTTAAATTATGTAACAGTAGGAAGTGTATCAGGATTTGATATAACTGAATATAATGGCTTAATCAGAATATCAGAAAATCAAGCAATAAGCACAACATCATCAACAACTGGAACAACCCAAGATTGGCAAGCAACAATAACATTTATCAATTTAGAAAGTGATCAAGTCCAAAACCAAGGAAAAACATTTTCGGGTCAATTAAAACTGCAAAAAGAAGAAATACCAATCCCAACATTATCTGAAGCAATATTAGCTAATAATGGTGGAGTTACAGCTATCACAGCTAAAGGAAATCCAAACTTTTCATTAATTGCAAACACGAATGAAGGAATGTATGCAATGGCTGATGATTATGGAACAAGCTACTATTTTAGAGGGGCAGTGGACAATAACTGGGTAA
>CAYOJY010000083.1:0-2055 GCA_964404455.1 uncultured Muribaculaceae bacterium
TTGAGCATTTTTCACTGCTTCTAGATGTTTATTTAATTTAACCTCTGAATAAATTTTAGCATCTAAAGTATTAAAATAGTTTGTTTTGACTGGATTAAAATTTTTATTTTTATCATCATATAAATTTAGTTTAGCAGCCATATAATTTCCTGACGCTAATTTTGCTTTAAATAAAATATTTTTATTTTTATCAAGTTCATATAAAGTTGAAGTTAAATTTTCACTTATTTGATTTAATGAACAATAAGGTTCATCACTTAATGATCCATCAGGAAATTGCCAAAAAGAAAAAAATAAATAATTTTTATTTTTTAATTCATAATAATTTGAAACTTCATAACTATAAAATGATTTGTTATCATCAAATTCTGATAATAAGGTAGCTACCATATTTTCAATTTTAAATATTTTTCCACTTGAATTAACATTTATATATGGTTCACAAGGAGAATCGGTAGATTTAGATGCATCATGATGATTATCAAATATTACAATTTCTCCTGAACTATTTAATCCCACTGAATGAGCACCAGTTGGATATATTCCATCATATTTTACTATATATTTTTCAAAATCTTGATTCCAATATTTAATATCTCCAAAAATCCAATTTATGTTTTTAGTTTTATAGTCAATACTTATTATAGCATTTCTTCCATTTACGGCAACTAATAAACTATTAGTAGCCTTATCATAATCAATACTATTAATAACTGCCCAGGATTCAATATTTAAACTTTTAACAAAATTATTACTTATTTTATTAGCCATAAAATATAAATCAAAGGTGTTTTCTATTTTTCCATTTTCAGGATTTATTTCCACTAAATAATCATTAATTGTGTTGCGATTTACTTGAGAAGAAGATAAAATAATATTACCATTTGGGAGCTCATATGCATCCCCACTATATCCGCCTTCAATATCATAAACATTATATATTTTACCTAAATAATCAATTTCGACTATGCCTTTTCTTGAATATGATAGCCCTGAATATTCGCTATCACTCAAAAGTAAATGGCCATTTTTTAGTTTATTAATGGTTAAACTAAAAGGTTCTGTTAAACGCCAAACTAATTCTCCCTTAAAATTAAAACCTTGTAAACCTATTCTTGATGCAGTAGTTTTAATGTAAATATCATCATCTATTTTAGTGTCTTTACCAATTTCAATATCAATACTTAAATCATTTTCAACATCAGTTGTATCAATAATTATTTTTTTAGTTTTACCATCCATTTTTAAAATAACTTCATTTTGTTTTCCAGCTATTAAACCATAAATTGGAAGTGCATGAACTTTTGTTGATTCAAATTCGGTTTTTTTACCATTAATTGTTACTTCAACAGCTTTATTTTCATTGGTTTTAAAAATAATAATTGCCGTTAAAGAAGAAATGTGATACGGATTTTTTAATACATAAGGACTATCAAAAGTATAATTTTCTGAATCCATTGCCACCTTTATTTTCACATCACTTTGTAATTGATAACTATAAATATCTTGTTCTGGAGTTAACGGTGGATTTTCAAAAAAATGAGCTATTTCTTTTACTAACTTTTCTTGTTTATTTTTATTAATTAAATTTATTGTTACTTTCGTGCCGGCTAATATTAAAATTAAGCCTACTATAATAACCCCAATTATTATTCCATTTATTTTTTTCATTTTCACTCCTTACAATACTCTATATGGGTTAGCTTCTGTACCATTGCCAGCCGTAAAAACTATATCTTTTTTAAAGACAACAACTGGTCGATAATGTTGAGCAACTCCATCCATGGAAAATGAACTTATAATGTGGTGGGAATTTGTAAAAGTTGTCCCATTATACATTACAATAATATTAGCTACATAACGAAAGTTTCCATGTGGACCTTTAAGGTCTCCATCTATTGAAGTTAATAACCAGTGATATTTATTAATAACAGTTGAATTATTATACAAGAAATTCATTTTTTGGGTTGCAAGATATTCAGACCAATCCATAAGTCCAACATAAGCATTTTCTATTCTCGAAGTTATACTAGATTGCGGACCAGTATTCCATAC
>CAYOJY010000084.1:0-1755 GCA_964404455.1 uncultured Muribaculaceae bacterium
GTACTCTGCTGTGTTATAATTGGTATTAAATGCTGAAGTACCACTTTGTGTTCCGGCCCCAGTCATTACCGCTTTTGTTGACTCGGTTGGTGCGGTTGTTCCGCTATAGATTAATTTAACACTATTATCGCCATTTACCCGCACGATTCGCCAATACATATCAGCAAATTTTACCCAGTTATTATCCACTGCTCCTCTAAAGTAATAGCTTGTTCCATAATCATCAGCCATCGCATACATTCCCATGTTGGTTGTTGCAGTTGTTGCAAAGCTTGGATTGCCTTTAGCTGTAATAGCTGAAGACCCTTCATTATTATCTAAAATAACATTAGCGAATGTTGCTTCTTGATGCTTTTTAGAATCAATAACCGCTAAAGAAGCAATAAATGTTTTATCCATTGTATCATTTGGGGCATCCTTATCAATCCACAACCTTAAATTGTAATCTTTACTTGTTTGTGATGCTAAAGAATTTGTTGTTAATTTATAAACTGTTTTTACCTCATAAGTGAATTTACTTTGAATTTGATTTTTAATATTAGGTTCTAATAAAGCTAAACTTAATGCCGTAATTTTTTCGGTTTTACTTGTTGTATCTAAATTATATTTAATATATTCATCCACTATTTGAGACTCCGAGGGAATAACTAAGTAAATAGTAAAATTAGATGTGATAGCACAAGTATTTTTAATTTTAAATGAATAAGGCGTTGTTTTTCTTCCCATATTATCACTCATAGGGTAAGCATCAGTTATACTTATGGATTCTGATGTATCCGAAAAACTAAATTCTCCACACGAAGTAATGTTTACATTTGTAATAGAATTTTTAATTTCTTTTGCATCCAAGTAAGCATAAGTTATAAAAAAAATAAAGAAAAATAAAACCGCTACAAGAAAAATCAAAGAAAATAATATTTTTTTATTTTTTAATTTATTTAACATAATATCTATCCTTTATATCAATGATAACAAAATTTATTAATTTCAGCAAGAAAAATAAGTATATTTTTTGTAAAGTTTAATAAAATTAAATGGTGAAATTATGAAATTAACAATTGCTGATAAGAATTTTGATGTATTATTAGTAGATAATGTATTTAAAAGAATCATAAATATTTTTTCTAAAAAAGAAATTAAGATGATTAAAAACTCTAATGTTACTTCAACTTACTTTCAAAATACCAACATTGATATTGTTGGTCTTGATGATGATGATACAATAATATTTAAATATCAAAACGCTCCACGTAATAAAATTATTAATATAAATAATCATAAAAAAAACACTAATATTTTAAAGTTACCTAAAAATACTAGTAAAATATTAAAAATTGGCGATATTTTAACTTTTGAAAATAAAAGTTTGATTTAATATTTCTTTTTCTCTTTGACTGACAACTTACTGTTTTTTTATTAGAAATATTTGACCAACATAATAAATTTACTCATTTCTTATCTACAGATATTAATTTTCTTTTCTCTTTTTTTTCTAGTTCTTTTAAGCTTTTTTTTGGTGTAGGTAATTTTTCTGGCATTGTTCCATCCATATCTGCAATTGCGTTTCTAACTTTAGTACCAATTTCAAAGTGAGCATCTTTCGCTTCTTTTTCGCCTTTAATATTTTCTCTTTTGAGTTTAGCTTCAGTTTGTACTATTCTAAATTCATTAGCTACTAATTCTTCACTACCCATGTTATCTAGAATATCTTCTCGATATCTTAAGCCTTTTCTTTTAAAAATATCATCGGCTGTT
>CAYOJY010000085.1:0-1670 GCA_964404455.1 uncultured Muribaculaceae bacterium
CTTTATACATTGCATATAATATTCTTCTTTGAACCGGTTTTAAACCATCACGAATATCAGGTATTGCTCGATCCTGAATTATTTCCTTGGCATATTTTCCAAAACGATCTCCCATTATTTCTTCTAAGGCATAATCTTGAATTTTTTTTAATACATCTTCCATGCTTACTTAACTCCTATAATCATCTTCCATGGTAAATATAACATTTTCGTTAATCCATTCTTTTCTAGGTTCAACTTTATCCCCCATTAAAACACTAACTCTTTTTTCCGCCAAAACAGCATCTGTTATATTAACTCTTATTAAACTTCTTTTATCTGGATTCATTGTTGTATCCCATAATTGATCGGTATTCATTTCCCCTAAACCTTTATATCTTTGAATATTATATTTAATATTTAAATTTCTTTTTATTTCATTTAACTCATCCTCAGCATAAACGTATTGAGAATTTTTGCCATATTCAATTTTATATAAAGGGGGCAGAGCCAAAAATAATTTCCCATGTTCAATTAATGGTCGCATGTAACGATAAAAAAATGTCAATAATAATACTTGAATGTGAGCTCCATCAACATCGGCATCGGTCATGATAATAACTTTATCGTAATTTACGTCATTGATATCAAAGTCGGCTCCCGCACCTGCGCCAATTGTATAAATTAAAGTATTAATTTCTTCGTTTTTCAAAATATCTTCCATGCTGGCTTTTTCGGTATTTATAACTTTACCGCGAAGAGGCAAAATTGCCTGAAATTTACGATCTCGTCCACCTTTAGCGGAACCTCCGGCTGAATCTCCTTCCACTAAAAATAATTCATTAATTTTAGGATTCTTAGTTTGAGCCGGTGATAATTTACCAGATAAATTTTTTTCGAATTTATTTTTATTCTTACCATTTCGGGCTTCTTCTCGCGCTTTTCTGGCCGCTTCTCTTGCCTGTTTGCTTTTTAAAGCTTTTTCAATAATATTTATAGCAATTTCTTTATTTTCTTCCAAGAAAAATTTTAAATTTTCATAAGTTATACTTTCCGTAATACTTCTAGCTTCTGGGGTTCCCAATTTACCTTTCGTTTGACCTTCAAATTCTAATATTCCTTCAGGAATTCTTAAATTAATTACAACACTTAAACCTTCGCGAACATCACTACCATCTAGATTGCTATCTTTTTCTTTTAAAATATTATTATTTCGAGCATAATCATTAAATGCTTTGGTAATACCAGTTTTAAAACCGATTTCATGAGTTCCACCATCACTTGTTTTAACATTATTAACAAATGACATAATATTTTCATTGTATGAATCGCTATACTGCATAGCAATTTCTACTTCAATTTTTTGTTTTAAACCTTTAAAATTTATTACTTTGTGAATTACATTTTTATCTTCATTTATATATTCAACGAAACTAATTAAGCCGTTTTCATAATGAAATTTTACTTCTTTATTATCCGCTACATCAATTACTTCTGCAGTTAGGTTATTTAATAAAAAAGCCGATTCTTGCATCCTTTCACAAATAGTAGTGTATGAAAAATGACAATTTTTAAATATTTCTAAATCAGGTAAAAAAGTTATTTCGGTTCCGGTTTTTTTAGTCTCACCAATAATTTTTAAAGGTGATGCGACTTTTCCGCCATTATGGAAATTAATTTCACTAATTTTT